>JAIKZC010000282.1 GCA_024682575.1 Lachnospiraceae bacterium
AACTTATAAAAGAACCAAGTTAACAGATGATCTTCACGATGCATGTGGTTTCAGAACTGACTATGAATTCATCACCAAAAGCCAAATGAAAACTATTCAAAAAGAAAGTAAGAACAGGAAAAAAATACCATAATTCAAAACGAAGATAAAAGTCTCGAAACCCCTTGTAAAATATGGGATTCCGAGACTTTCTTTGCTCTTGAACTGTCAAACTCAGGATTATACACCTTTTTTGTTGTATTTGCACATTTGTCTGAGACGGGATAAAAGCTAGTTATGATCACTGCTTGAACATTAATATTAATCAAGAATAATTGATTTAATATCACTGAAAATCGCTGTTTGCAAATTGTCTGATTTGAAGACAATTTATTTGATAAAAAAAGTCAATATATGTTGAATTTGACGAAAATGGGGACTATAATCAAGGTGTAATTATTTATTCTGTTGTATTTTGTCTGGCGCGCGGTCAAAATACAGGAGAAGGTAAGGACTGTATAATTAACAGCAAATGTAAACGGATTTACAGTCTCAATACTGCTGATTATATTGTTCCGTGGTGTATATCGGTTGTGAAAACTGACATGAAAAGAAAGGGATGATATTATGATTAGCTTTTTTATTTGTCTGCTTATTCTAATTGCCGGTTACTTTACTTACGGTAAATTTGTGGAGAGTACTTTTGGACCGGATGACAGGGAGACTCCGGCGGTAGCTATCAACGACGGAGTTGACTATGTGGTAATGCCCCAGTGGAAGCTGTTTCTCGTACAGCTCTTAAACATTGCCGGACTTGGACCTATCTTTGGCGCGCTGACAGGTGCAGAATGGGGACCGGTAGTATTTCTTTGGATCACCTTTGGTACTATTTTTGCAGGCGGTGTTCACGATTACTTCTCCGGAATGCTTTCGGAAAGATCAAACGGTGCATCTATTGCAGAAGTTACAGGTAATTATCTTGGTCTTACCATGAAGAATATAATGAGAGTATTCTCAGTTGTATTGCTCGTCATGGTTGGTACTGTTTTTGCTGTAGGTCCTGCAGGACTTATTGTAGTATTGCTGAAAAACAGCGGTGTTACAGGCGCGCTGACAATGGCACCTCTCTGGCTCGGCATAATCATTGTATATTATTTTATTGCTACTTTTGTTTCAATTGATAAGATCATAGGACGTGTATATCCGATATTTGGAATCTGCCTTATAATCATGGCTGTAGGTGTTGCATTTGGTACTATTGTCAAAGGCTATACAATACCTGAGCTTTGGAATAACTTTGGGAATATGCATCCCGCCGGAACACCTATATGGTCATTTATGTTCATAACAGTTGCCTGCGGTGCGATTTCAGGTTTCCATTCAACTCAGTCACCTCTTATGGCAAGATGCTTAAAGAGTGAGAGACAGGGACACTTCGTATTTTATGGCGCAATGGTTGCAGAAGGTATCATCGCACTGGTATGGGCTGCTGCAGGCTGTGCTGTTTACGGCGGTGCAGGACTTCTGGAGGCAGGCGGCGGAAATTCGACCACCGTATATGAGATATGTTCAAAGACCATGGGTCAGGTTGGAGTTATCCTCGCAATGCTCGGTGTTGTTGCCTGTCCTATAACATCAGGTGATACGGCTTTCCGTTCGGCAAGACTTACTATCGCTGACTGGTTCAAGATTGATCAGGATAAGGCTCTTAACAGACTTAAGCTCTGTGTACCGCTTCTTGGCGCAGGTGCATTCCTTGGATTCGGAAATACTTTCGGATTTATTGATTATTCTATAATATGGAGATATTTCAGCTGGACAAACCAGACTCTTGCAATGATAGTTCTCTGGTCAGCATCCATGTATCTCTTTGTTGAGAGGAGAAATTACTGGATTACTGTAGTTCCGGCAACATTTATGAGTGCTGTTTCGATCACCTATTTTGTAATGGCTCCGGAGTGTCTGGGACTTATTCCTGCACTTAAGAACAATACCATGGTGGCTTATCCTGCAGGCATTATTGTAGCAGCGGCTTTCCTTGCTATGTTCATTAGTGCTACAAAGAAACACGCAAATAATAAAAAACCCGGATTGAGCAAAGCTTGATCTGATGAGCCCTGGGGACGTACTTCAGGGCTCATTTTTTCACAAAATGAGCCCTAAAGTACGTCCCCGGGGCTCATTCGTTTGGAGGAAAATTATGCTTATAAGACCAATTGCGCTGGCATCATCGGAGCTCGCTGCAGAGGAGCTCAAGGAAGATAAGAAGAAATGCATAAAGATCGGTCCCTGTGGGATAGGGGAGAAGGCTTTTTATATGAACAGCTTTTTCTTTGACAGGGTCTATTATGCAGAATTTACGAGGATAGAGAGGGTCTTTAAGCGTATAGCGATGAGCAAGGGCGGTTTCAGTGGAAAGGGCCTTTTTGCTTCGATACCCTATCTTGTGGTCAAATTTAAAGACGGAAGTGAAAAATCCTGCAATTTTAAATATGAGGAAGATGTAGATATCATTTTAGAAAAGATACACCAGCGTTTTCCTGAAATGCCGGTTCATTCGAAAGAGGCGGAAAAACGGCTGGAAGAGGCGAGAAAAGCCGAGGAAGCAAGGTATTTAAAGAACCTTTCGCCCGAGGCAGAAAAGTCGGTAGAACTCCTTAAGAGTGCAGAAAAAGTCATGGAGAAGAAAGGTGAGCTCAGTATCAGGCTTGCTCATGATGCTAAGCAGAAACGTACGCTCGATGCGATCAATCCGACTTACCGGATATTTGCACTGGCTATTTTTGCGGCGGCGATCATCTGTGCCATGTTTGGCATCAAAATGGTTGCAGAGCAGGGACTTAAGACCGGCGGCGTATATGTACTTGCCGGATTTGCCTTTATTTTCTTTATAGTATCGGCAAATGTGCTGCCATCGGGAAGAAATAACAAAAAATACGGTGATGATTGCTATAGGAATTCTCTTGATGAAATGGAGAAATTTTTATCAGGCAGGAAGGATTTTCCTCTTCCGGCAGCCTATGCGCATCCGATAGTTTTAGAGAGGATGATAAGGGTCATCAGGGAAGGAAGGACCGAAAAAGTAGGAGAGGCCTTGGAAATAGTAAAAAAGGATCTGAAGGCGCTGAATCCGTCGATTACGGTGACACAGAAGGAATATGACGAAGTAGTCGTGATCAAGCCTATGTTTACTGTAAACGGCTATAGCGCCTGAAATTGATGGATTTTATTATAAAATTGATTTTTTAAAACTTTATCACGTTAAAGGGTTGACTTAAAAAAAGACGCGTGATAATATAATGGACAAATAAAAAAACAAATACAAAAAACCGTTGATGCGGAGATAAAAATGTTGAAACGACATTTACAGAGAGTTCCCGGGAGCTGAGAAGGGAGCGAAGGATACTTCATTAAATGGACCGCTGAGGGCACAGTCAAAGGCTTTTAAGCTTAGTATTCTGTGACGTGATGCACGCGTAAGATGCAGGAGATATGATGGTATCTCTGAAAAGATATGTGTTTCTATACACATAAGCGGGGTGGCACCGCGGGTAATTTATAAGAAGATTATTCGCCCCCGGCAGAAGCTGATATTCAGTTTCTGCCGGGGGCTTATTGTTTTAAAAGAAAGGAGAGAATTCATGGTAAGACCGTCTTTGGAAGAAGTAAGGACAGTTGCTGAAGAAGGAAAATACAAAACTTTTCCGGTGAGCGCTGAACTGCTCTCAGATCTGAGGACTCCGATAGAAGTCCTTAAGATACTGAAAAACGTTTCTGCACACTGCTTTATGCTTGAGTCAGCGGAGGCACATGAACGATGGGGACGCTATACTTTCCTTGGATTCGATCCGAAGCTTCTCCTGACCTGCAGAGCCGGGGAACTCAGCACAGGTGATCTGAGGATGAAGACCGACAGGCCGGAGGATGCGATAAGGCAGATATTAAGCGAGCATAAGAGCCCTAAGGTTGATTACCTTCCACCGTTTACAGGAGGTCTGGTAGGCTATTTCGCATATGATTACATAAAATATGCAGAGCCGAGTTTAAGACTTGATGCAAAGGATGACGAAGGCTTTAACGATCTGGATCTGATGCTTTTTGATAAGCTGATAGCTTTTGATAATTACAGGCAGAAGATAATCCTTATGGTAAATATCAAGCTTGATAATTATGAGAGCAATTATAACAAGGCGGTTCTTGAACTTGAGGAAATGAAGGAACTGATCATTTCCGGAAGTCCGATAAAGAATAGCTTTGGAAAGCTTAAAAGCGAGGTAAAACCGCTTTTCGATAAAGAAGCCTACTGCAACATGGTCAATAAGGCCAAGGAACATATTAAAGAAGGCGATATTTTCCAGATAGTTCTTTCAAACAGGCTTGAGGCTGATTTTGAAGGAAGCCTTTTAGACAGCTACAGGATTTTAAGGACACTTAATCCTTCGCCCTATATGTTTTATTTCTCAGGAAATGATATGGAGACGGCGGGAGCTTCACCGGAAACGCTTGTAAAGCTTGAAGACGGAATCCTTCATACCTTCCCTCTTGCAGGTACGAGACCGAGGGGAAAGACAAAGGAAGAGGACGATGCTTTAGAAAAAGAGCTTCTTGCAGATCCTAAGGAAATTGCAGAACACAGCATGCTTGTGGATCTCGGAAGAAATGATATCGGTAAGATAAGTAAATTCGGAAGCGTAAAGGTAGAAGAGGCTTATGCGATACAGCGTTATTCACACGTTATGCATATCGGCTCCACGGTAAGAGGAGAGATCAGAGATGATGCAGATGCGATGGACGCAATAAATGCAGTGCTTCCGGCAGGAACCTTGAGCGGAGCGCCTAAAATAAAGGCATGTCAGCTTATAAACGACATGGAGGACTGCAAGAGAGGAATTTACGGAGGAGCCTTTGGATATTTGAGTTTTACCGGAAACCTCGATACCTGCATAGGAATCCGGCTTGCATATAAGAAAAACGGAAAGGTATTCGTAAGGAGCGGCGCAGGGATCGTTGCGGACTCGGTTCCCGAAAAAGAGTACCAGGAGTGCATTAATAAGGCGGCAGCGGTGGTCAAAGCCCTTGAGGAAGCCGGGAAAGGTGAGTGCATATGATAGTTCTCATAGATAATTACGACAGCTTTTCCTATAATCTTTTTCAAATGGTGGGCGAGCTCGAACCTGATATAAAAGTAATAAGGAATGACGCCATGAGCGTTGAAGAAATAGAAGCAATGAATCCGGCGGGGATTATTTTATCGCCGGGTCCCGGAAGGCCGGAGGACGCTGGAATATGTGTAGAGACGGCTAAAAAGCTTTCGGGAAAGGTTCCGATCCTGGGCGTTTGCCTCGGACATCAGGCAATATGCAAGGCTTTCGGGGCTACAGTATCTTATGCTAAAGAGCTTATGCATGGTAAGCAGTCGATTGCTGAGCTGGACACGGAATCTGCAATATTTAAGGGATTTGATAAAAAGACAAAAATTGGCAGATATCATTCGCTGGCAGCGGCGGAGGAGACTTTACCAAAGGAACTGAAGATAACTGCAAGAACCGATGATGGCGAAGTAATGGCGATAGAGCATGAGAGCTTCCCGACCTATGGACTCCAGTTTCATCCGGAATCGATACTTACGCCGGAAGGCTCGAAAATGCTTGAGAATTTTATAAAAATCGTTTGCAAATAAAAAAGACAAATAAGGAGAGTGTTGACATGATTAAAGAAGCTATTGTAAAGATCGTAAATAAAGAAGATTTGACTTATGATGAAGCTTATCAGGTAATGACAGAGATTATGAGTGGTGAGACAAGCCAGACTCAGAATGCGGCATTTCTGGCAGCGCTTTCCACAAAGAGCGCTAAGGCTGAAACAGTAGATGAGATTTCGGGATGCGCGGCAGCCATGAGAGAAAAGGCAGTAAAACTTGAGCATGGAATGGATGTGCTTGAGATCGTCGGAACCGGCGGAGACCATGCCAGCAGCTTCAATATCTCCACCACTTCTGCATTTGTTATCGCGGCAGCGGGCGTAAAGGTAGCAAAGCACGGAAACAGGGCAGCATCTTCAAAATCGGGCACGGCAGACTGTCTCGAGGCATTGGGAGTAAATATCAATCAGGAGCCTGAGCTTTGCAAAAAGCTTTTGGCGGATCCCGGAATGTGCTTCCTTTTTGCACAGAAGTATCATACTTCGATGAAATATGTAGGTGCTATCAGAAAGGAACTTGGTGTAAGAACTGTTTTCAATATTTTAGGGCCTATAACTAATCCTGCAAAGCCTAAATACATGCTTCTGGGAGTGTATGACGGATATCTTGCCGAGCCTCTGGCAAAGGTTATTTCCAGTCTCGGCGTTGAAAGAGGAATGGTCGTATACGGAACCGATAAGCTCGATGAGATCAGCATGAGCGCTCCGACTAAGGTCTGCGAGATCAAAGACGGATGGTATAAAACTTACGAAATCTGCCCGGAGGATTTTGGCTTCAAGAGATGCTCAAAAGAGGATCTGGTGGGCGGAACGCCGGAGGAAAATGCGGCTATCACAAGAGGAATTCTCGAAGGTAAGATCACCGGACCTAAGAGAGAGACGGTTCTCATGAATGCCGGCGCAGCAATCTATATCGGCGGGAAGGCAGAGACCTTTGCAGACGGCGTCAAGAAGGCTGCAGAACTTATTGATAACGGCTTGGCACTTGCAAAGCTCGAGGCTTTTGCAAAGGCTTCCAATGAACAGGTCAGCCTGAGTGCATGATTTTGCATCTGACCGGATCAAGGCGGGTGACAAGAATTTTTAGAGGTGAATTTATAAATGGCAGCAGATATATTGGAAAAACTTGCGGCACATGCAGAAGAACGTGTTGCAGCGGCAAAAAAAGAGGTTCCTCTTGAGGAAATGATGGAAAGAGCTTTTGCTGCGGAAGAAAGAGAAGAATTTGCATTTGAAAAGGCACTGACCGGAGAGGGGATCCATTTTATATGTGAGTGTAAAAAGGCTTCCCCTTCGAAAGGGCTTATTGCGGAGGATTTTCCCTATCTGCAGATCGCAAAGGATTATGAAGCGGCCGGAGCATCTGCGATATCGGTGCTTACGGAGCCTAAATGGTTTCTCGGCAGCAATGATTATCTGAAAGAGATCGCAGCTCAGGTGAAGATTCCGGTGCTGCGTAAGGATTTTACGGTTGATGAGTATATGATCTACGAGGCAAAAGCGCTGGGCGCTTCAGCGGTACTTTTTATCTGCGCGATACTTGATCACGACAGACTTGCACACTATATGGACCTTGCGGATGGACTCGGACTTTCGGCACTGGTAGAGGCTCATGACGAAAACGAAGTTCTGATGGCGAGAGACTGCGGAGCGAGGGTTATAGGTGTTAATAACCGCAACTTAAAGGATTTCACCGTAGATGTAAATAATTCTATCGCCTTAAGAAAGCTTGTATCTGAGGACATATTATTCGTAGCAGAAAGCGGAATAAAGAGCAGGGCTGACGTAAAGATCCTTGAGGACAATAAAGTAAGCGGAGTTCTGATCGGAGAGAGTCTGATGAGAGCGGAGGATAAAGCGAAGATGCTTGCGGAGCTTAAAGGAATATGACGGACACAAAGATTAAGATCTGCGGTCTGATGGTGGAGGATGACATCAGGGCAGTAAATGAGGCAAAAGTGGATTTCGCCGGATTTATGTTTTGTCCGAAAAGCCGAAGATACGTGGATTTTGAAAAAGCAGCAAAGTTGAAAAAAGGACTTTCTTCCTATATAAAAAGCGTCGGCGTTTTTGTAAATGAAGAAATAGATGAAATATGTCGGATCGCCGGAAGCGGGATAATTGACCTGATACAGCTTCACGGAAGCGAGGATGAGCTTTATATAGATGAAATCCGTTCAAGGACAGGGCTTCCACTGATCAAAGCTTTCAGGATAGAAAGTCGTGAAGATGCAGCTTTGGCAGAAAAATCCCCGGCAGACTATATTTTACTAGATAACGGAGCCGGCGGAACCGGAGAGAGTTTTGACTGGAGCCTGCTGACAGATGTTAAAAGAGATTTTTTCCTGGCAGGAGGTCTGGATCCGTCAAATGTTTCTGACGCGGTAAAGACCGTTAAACCCTGGGCTGTGGATGTAAGCTCCGGGGTAGAAACAGATAAACGTAAAGACTATAAAAAAATCATTGAATTTGCTGCAAATATAAGAGGAGGCAGAAAATTATGACTAATTCGAAAGGACGCTTTGGACAGCACGGCGGACAGTATATTCCGGAAACGCTGATGAACGCCGTTATAGAGCTGGAAGAGGCTTACAATAAATATAAGGATGATCCTGAATTTAATGCGGAACTTACAGAGCTTTTTAATGACTATGCAGGTCGTCCGAGCAGACTCTACTATGCAGAGAAAATGACAAAGGATCTCGGCGGGGCAAAGATCTACTTAAAAAGAGAGGATCTTAACCATACAGGTGCGCATAAGATAAATAACGTTCTGGGTCAGGCTCTTCTTGCGAAAAAGATGGGGAAGACCAGACTTATTGCAGAGACCGGCGCAGGACAGCATGGCGTTGCGACTGCTACGGCAGCGGCGCTTTTCGGCATGGAATGCGTGGTATTCATGGGAGAAGAGGATACAAAGCGTCAGGCACTCAATGTTTACAAGATGGAGCTTCTCGGCTCAAAGGTAGTGCCTGTAAAGACCGGAACAGCAACGCTTAAAGATGCGGTTTCCGAGGCTATGAGAGAGTGGACCAACAGGATTGCGGATACTCATTATTGCCTCGGCTCTGTAATGGGACCACACCCTTTCCCGACTATAGTGCGTGATTTCCAGGCAGTTATTTCTAAGGAGATCAAGGCTCAGATGCTTGAAAAAGAGGGAAGACTTCCGGATGCAGTGATCGCCTGCGTTGGCGGCGGAAGCAACGCTATCGGAAGCTTCTACAATTTTATAGAGGATAAAGATGTAAGACTTATCGGCTGTGAGGCGGCAGGCAGAGGAATAGATACCTTTGAGACTGCAGCAACTATCGCAACAGGAAGAGAAGGTATTTTCCACGGCATGAAATCTTATTTCTGCCAGGATAAATACGGTCAGATCGCTCCTGTATATTCGATCTCGGCAGGACTTGATTATCCGGGAGTCGGACCCGAGCATGCATATCTTCACGATATAGGAAGAGCTGAATATGTGCCTGTAACAGATGATGAAGCAGTAAACGCTTTTGAATATTTAAGCAAAACCGAGGGTATAATCCCTGCTATCGAATCATCACATGCCGTTGCACACGCGATCAAAATCGCACCTACGATGGATAAAGATAAGATAATAGTTATCACGATATCGGGCCGCGGAGACAAGGACTGTGCTGCGATCGCCAGATACCGCGGAGTGGATTATATCGGAGATGCCGAGTGATTTTCAGACTCTTTAGGGTCAAAGGAGTATTAATATGAGTAAAATAGCAGAAGCATTTAATAATAAGAAGGCATTCATACCTTTTATAACCTGTGGCTATCCGGATCTGGAGACAACAAAAAAGATCGTGAAAGCCTGCGCTGATAACGGGGCAGCACTGATAGAGCTTGGCATTCCATTCTCAGATCCCACAGCTGAAGGTCCTGTAATACAGGGCGCAAATATAAAGGCTCTCGAGGGTGGCGTTACAACTGATAAAATATTTGAAATGGTCAGAGAAATCCGCAAGGAAGTAACAATACCAATGGTATTTATGACTTACGCAAATGTTGTATATTCCTACGGAATGGATGATTTCTGCAGGATCTCGGCAGAGGTCGGAATGGATGGAATAATTCTCCCGGATGTTCCCTACGAGGAAAAAGAAGAATTTGATCCGACCTGTAAAAAATACGGACTTGATTTTATATCACTGATCGCACCGACTTCTGAAGAGCGTATATCAATGATAGCGTCTGAGGCGTGCGGATTTATATATGTAGTTTCTTCACTCGGAGTTACAGGCGTCAGAACAGAGATAAAGACCGATATAAACTCTATCGTGGCAAAGATCAGGGAAAATACAAATGTGCCCTGTGCGGTTGGATTCGGAATTTCAAAGCCTGAGCAGGCAAGAAAAATGAGTGAGAAATCTGATGGGGCAATAGTAGGTTCCGCTATCATCAAGATTATCGCAGAACATGGTCGTGATTCGGCAGCGGCTGTTGGCGAATATGTAAAGAGCATGGTTGATGCCGTAAACGAAAATGCTATTGAAAATATAGCATGAGTTCTATATAATGATCTAAGCTTATCCGGCAGCGGATTTAATGCTGCCGGTATTTTTTTCTTCTATATATAATGCTTTAAAATTAAGAGGAAAAAAATAAAATAAAAAATTTGAAAAAGCACTTGCATTATGAGAAATTGTGATGTATAATTGCTCTTGCTGTGACATTGATAGCGTAGAAGCGTGAAGTTGCTGTCTCAGACAGGTATCTCCGTGGAGCGAATGTCAAGTTATCAAACTGGCGACAAGTCACTGTACTAAATATGGTTCTAACAAATAGTTGGAGAACAACCGGGATTATTATGCCTTTAGCAGCAATAGGCACACCCGGGAACGTGTACAGTCACCGCTTGTCGTACTTAAAAAAGTGCGAAAAGGAGGCGACTTTTTTTATGGCAAATCAGGTAATGAGAATCACATTAAAAGCCTATGATCATCAGTTAGTTGATGCATCAGCCAGAAAAATCATCGAAACAGTTAAGAAGAACGGTTCAGAGGTCAGCGGACCGGTACCCCTTCCTACAAAGAAGGAAGTAGTTACAATTCTTCGTGCAGTCCACAAGTATAAGGACAGCCGTGAGCAGTTCGAGCAGAGAACTCATAAGAGACTCATCGACATCATTGCTCCTACACAGAAGACAGTAGACGTTCTTTCAAGACTTGAAATGCCCGCAGGTGTCTATATCGACATCAAGATGAAGAACAAGTAATTCAAAGATTATTGTATGAACATGTCACGGGCGATATGTTCCAATGCAGAAAGGTGAAAAGATGACAAAAGCTATCTTAGCACAGAAGATTGGTATGACCCAGATCTTCGACGAGAACGGAATCGTTACTCCGGTTACTGTTCTTGAGGCTGGTCCGTGTGTTGTTACACAGATCAAAACAGAAGAAAATGACGGCTACAGTGCCGTACAGGTAGGATTCAAAGATTGCAAGGATAAGGTTGTTGAAGGCGACAAGGTTGCTCATCCTCACGGAACAACAAAGCCTATGCAGGGTCACTTCAAAAAGGCCGGCGTTGAGTCTAAGAAATTCGTAAAAGAGTTCCGCTTTGAGAACACAGCTGATTATCAGCTCGCTCAGGAAATCAAGGCTGATATCTTTGCAGCAGGCGATTTCATCGATGCAACTGCTATCTCTAAAGGTAAGGGATTCCAGGGTGCCATCAAGAGACTTGGTCAGCACAGAGGACCTATGAAGCACGGTTCTAAGTTCCACAGACATCAGGGATCAAACGGTTCAAGTTCCAGCCCTTCAAGAGTATTCAAGGGTAAGGGAATGCCTGGACACATGGGAGCAAAGCAGATCACAACTCAGAATCTTGAAGTTGTTCGCGTAGATGCAGAGAAGAATCTCATCCTTGTTAAAGGTTGCGTACCCGGACCTAAAAAGGCAATCGTTACAATCAAAGAAACCTGCAAGAAGAATAAATAAAAACCGGGAAAGGAGGACTTAAGACAATGGCTAACGTATCAGTTTATAATATGACAGGAAGCGAAGTTGGAACAATTGAGCTGAATGACGAAGTTTTCGGCGTTGAAGTTAACGAAAACCTTGTACATCAGGCAGTACTTCTTCAGCTCGCTGATAACCGTCAGGGAACACAGAAGGCTAAGACACGTTCTGAAGTATCAGGCGGCGGCAGAAAGCCTTGGAAGCAGAAGGGAACAGGTCATGCACGTCAGGGTTCAACGAGATCACCTCAGTGGACACACGGCGGTGTAGTATTTGCTCCGGTTCCGAGAGATTATTCCTTCAAGATGAATAAGAAGGAAAAGAGAATTGCTCTGAAGAGTGCTCTTACATCCCGCGTACAGGATGGAAAGCTCATTGTTCTTGACGAGCTTAAGCTTGACGAGATTAAGACAAAGAAATTCCAGGAGGTTCTTGATGCACTTAAGGTAACCAAGGCTATGGTTATCCTTGATGATATGGATCAGAACGCAATCCTCTCAGCAAGAAACATTCCTGATGTTATTACATCACAGGTTAATACAATCAACACCTACGACATAATGAAGTACAGCACAGTTATTGTTACTAAGGCTGCTGTAGAGAAGATTCAGGAGGTGTACGCATAATGGCAACTCTTAATTATTATGATGTAATCCTCAAGCCCGTTGTTACTGAGAAGTCAATGAACGGCATGAGTGAGAAGAAATATACATTCCTTGTACATCCTGAAGCAAACAAGTCTCAGATCAAAGAGGCTGTTGAGAAGATGTTCGATACAAAGGTTGCTAAAGTCAACACAATGAACATCCAGGGCAAGAAGAAGAGAAGAGGAATGGTTGTCGGCACAACTGCTAAGCAGAAAAAAGCTATCGTACAGCTTACAGCTGACAGCAAGGATATCGAGGTATTTGCAGGACTTTAATTTCTAAGTCTGAAAGCATGATACAAAGTATGCGTGCGTGAAAAAAATATACGCACACGATAACAAAAAGGAGATACAAAATGGGAATCAAAACATATAACCCATATACACCTTCAAGAAGGCATATGACTGGTTCTGATTTTGCTGAGGTAACAAAGCAGACTCCTGAGAAGTCTCTTGTAGTAAGACTCAAGAACAACGCAGGACGTAACAATCAGGGCAAGATCACCGTTCGTCACCACGGCGGCGGTGCAAAGACAAAGTACAGAGTTATCGATTTCAAGAGAAACGATAAGGATGGAATGAACGCTAAGGTTATCGGTATCGAGTATGATCCGAACAGAACAGCTAACATCGCTCTTGTCTGCTACGAAGACGGCGAGAAGAGATACATCCTTGCTCCTCAGGGACTTACAGATGGTATGCACATCATGAACGGCCCTGAAGCAGAAGTACGTGTAGGTAACTGCCTCCCGTTAGTTAACATTCCGGTAGGTTCAAACGTACACAACATCGAGCTTTATCCTGGTAAGGGCGGACAGATGGTTCGTTCAGCAGGAACATCCGCACAGCTTATGGCTAAAGAAGGCAAGTATGCAACACTTAAGCTTCCTTCAGGCGAGATGAGAATGGTTCCGATTGAGTGCAGAGCTACAATCGGTGTTATCGGAAACATTGATCACAACCTTATCAACTACGGTAAGGCAGGTCGTATTCGTCACATGGGTATCCGTCCCACAGTACGTGGTTCTGTCATGAACCCGAACGATCACCCTCATGGTGGTGGAGAAGGTAGAGCACCTATCGGTCGTCCCGGCCCGTGCACACCTTGGGGCAAGCCGGCTCTCGGTCTTAAGACCAGAAAGCGTAAGAAGGCTTCAAATAAGCTCATTGTCAGAAGAAGAAACGGCAAGGCTCTTAACGTATAAGGAGGATTAAAATGTCACGTTCACTTAAAAAGGGACCGTTCGCTGACGAAAGCCTTCTCAAGAAGGTTGATGCGATGAACCAGAGCGGCAAGAAAGAAGTTATCAAGACTTGGTCTCGTCGTTCCACAATATTCCCATCATTCGTTGGTCACACCATCGCAGTTCATGATGGCAGAAAACACGTTCCGGTATATATTACAGAAGATATGGTTGGTCACAAGCTTGGTGAGTTCGTTGCAACACGTACATACAAGGGACACACAGCTACATCATCCGTTAAATAATAGGATAATCTGAAAGGAGGTTTTATCCATGGCAAGAGGACATCGTTCCCAGATTAAAAGAGAAAGAAATGCAAACAAGGATACCAGACCGTCAGCTAAGTTATCCTATGCTAGAATCCCGGTACAGAAGGCATGCTTCGTACTGGATGCTATAAGAGGAAAGAGCTATCTTGAGGCAAAAGGTATTCTTATGTACAATCCGAGATATGCTTCTGGCGTAATTCTTAAGCTTCTCGAGTCTGCAGCAGCTAATGCTGAGAATAACAACGGACTCAACAAAGAGAACCTTTACATTGCAGAGTGCAAAGCTTCAGAAGGACCTATCATGAAGCGTATTCAGCCTCGTGCACAGGGCAGAGCTTACAGAATCGAAAAGAGAATGAGCCACATCACAGTCGTTCTCGATGAGAAGAACTAAGGGCGTAGAAAGGAGATCATTCAATGGGCCAGAAAGTTAATCCCCACGGCTTAAGAGTCGGTGTTATTAAGGATTGGGATTCCAAATGGTATGCAGAGGGTGACTTTGCGGATTACCTTGTGGAAGATTACAAAATCAGAGAATATTTGAAGAAAAAGCTTTATGCTGCAGGCATCTCAAAGATCGAGATCGAGAGATCAGCAGGTAAGGTAAGAGCTACTGTTCTTACTTCTAAGCCCGGTATCATCATCGGTAAGGGTGGTAAGGACATCGAAGCTACAAAGAAGCAGCTTGCAAAAGAGACAGGCAAGAACGTAGATATCGAGATCAAGCAGATCAAGCGTCCTGATATGGATGCACAGCTTGTTGCTGAGAATATCGCAAGCCAGCTTGAGAACCGTGTATCATTCAGACGTGCTATGAAATCTGCTATGCAGAGAACACTTAAGAATGGTGCTAAGGGTATCAAGGCATCTTGCTCAGGTCGTCTTGGCGGAGCTGATATCGCTCGTCGTGAGTTCTATTCAGAGGGTACTATTCCTCTTCAGACACTTCGTGCAGATATCGATTATGGTTTCGCAGAAGCTGATACAACCTACGGTAAGGTTGGTGTAAAGGTTTGGATTTACAAGGGTGAAATACTTCCCGGAAAGAAGCAGACCGCTGATCGTTCAGATCGCAAGTCGGGTAAGGAAGGGAGCGATAAATAAATGTTAATGCCGAAGAGAGTAAAGCATCGTAAGCAGATGCGTGGATCCTTAAGAGGTAAGGCAAATAGTGGTAACACTATTAGCTACGGAGAATATGGTATGGTCGCTCTCGAGCCTTGCTGGATCAGATCAAATCAGATAGAAGCAGCCCGTGTTGCCATGACAAGATACGTAAAGCGTGGCGGACAGGTATGGATTAAGATTTTCCCGGATAAGCCGGTTACCACTAAGCCTCTTGGAACCCGTATGGGATCTGGTAAAGGTGCGGTTGATCACTGGGTAGCTGTTGTAAAGCCAGGACGTGTATTATTTGAAATCGCAGGAGTACCTGAGGAAACAGCAAGAGAAGCTCTTCGTCTTGCATCTCACAAACTCCCTTGTAAAGTAAAGATCATGTCAAAGGCTGAAACAGAAGCGGCTGTGGCTGCGAAAGAAGGCGGTGAAGCATAATGAAGACTGATAAGTATGTTGCAGATTTAAGGGCAAAGTCAGTTTCCGAGCTTGCAGAGGAGCTGACATCAGCCAAGAAAGAGCTTTTTAATTTAAGATTCCAGAATGCGACAAACCAGCTTGACAACACCAGCAGAATCAGAGAAGTAAGAAAGAATATCGCAAGAATTCAGACTGTTATCACTGAAAATGCTGCTAAGGCCTAAGGCGTCGGAAAGGAGATAAAATGGCAGAAAGAAATCTCAGGAAGACACGTACCGGTAAAGTTGTCAGCAATAAGATGGACAAGACCATCACGGTAGCGGTTGTCGACAATGTTAAGCATCCTCTTTACAAGAAGATCGTAAAGAAGACATATAAACTTAAGGCACAGGATGATAAGAACGAGTGCAATATTGGTGATACAGTAAAGGTTATGGAGACAAGACCCCTTTCAAAGACCAAGAGATGGAGACTCGTAGAAATCATCGAGAGAGCTAAATAAACTCAGGATGAAAGGAGACTGTCAGCATGGTACAGCAGGAAACAAGATTAAAAGTCGCAGATAATACCGGCGCTAAGGATGTCCTTTGCATCAGAGTTATGGGCGGCTCAACAAGAAGATACGCTAGTGTTGGCGATGTAATTGTTGCTTCTGTCAAAGATGCAACACCCGGAGGAGTTGTAAAGAAGGGTGATGTCGTTAAGGCAGTAGTTGTCCGCACAGTTAAGAGCGTTCGTCGTAAAGACGGTTCTTACATCAGGTTTGATGAGAACGCAGCAGTTATTATAAAGGATGACAACACACCTAAGGGAACCCGTATCTTTGGACCAGTTGCTCGTGAGCTTCGTGAAAAAGGCTTCATGAAGATTGTCTCACTTGCACCGGAAGTATTATAAGGAGGTGTCACCAAATGGCAATGTCAAAAATCAAGAAGGGTGATACCGTTCAGGTAATCGCCGGAAAAGATAAGGGAAAGGAAGGAAAAGTCCTTTTCGTTGATAGCAAAAATCATAAGGTAGTTGTTGAAGGTGTTAACATGATCTCAAAGCATGAGAAGCCTTCAGCAGGCAACCCGGACGGTGGTATCGTCCACAGAGAGGCTGCTTTCGACCTTTCTAATGTTATGTATCTTGCAAATGGTAAGCCTTCAAGGGTTGGTTTCAAGATCCAGGATGGCGGCAAGAAGGTACGTATCGCCAAGACTACTGGCGAAGTTATTGACTAAGAAAGGAGGAATAGAAGTTGAGCAGACTTAAAGATCAGTATAAGAGCGAAATCGTCGATGCAATGACGAAGAAGTTTGGTTATAAGAATGTTATGGAAGTTCCGAAGCTCGTGAAGATCGTTGTTAACATGGGTGTAGGAGAAGCCAAGGAAAACGCAAAGGTTCTTGACAGCGCAGTTTCTGACCTCCAGACCATCACAGGTCAGAAGGCAGTTACAACAAAGGCTAAGAAGGCCGTAGCTAACTTCAAGATCAGAGAAGGCATGCCTATCGGCTGCAAAGTTACTCTTCGTGGTGAGAGAATGTACGAGTTCCTTGACAGACTTGTAAATCTCGCACTTCCCCGAGTACGTGACTTCCATGGTGTTAACGCTGATTCCTTCGATGGAAGAGGCAACTATGCTCTTGGTATTAAAGAGCAGCTTATTTTCCCTGAAATCGAGTACGACAAGATTGATAAAGTAAGGGGAATGGATATAATTGTCGTTACAACTGCAAAGACAGACGAGGAAGCAAGAGAGCTTCTCAGACTGTTCAATATGCCTTTTCAGAAATAAGGAGGATTTAATTCATGGCTAAGTTATCTATGAAGCTGAAACAGCAGCGCAAGCCTAAGTTTTCTACAAGGGCATATACACGTTGCAGAATCTGTGGTCGTCCCCACTCGGTTCTTCGTAAGTATGGTATCTGCAGAGTATGCTTCCGCGAGCTTGCATATAAGGGACAGATTCCCGGAGTAAAGAAGGCGTCCTGGTAAGTTCGGTTTAGGATATAAGATCATAAGGAGGTTAAAATGACAACAAATGATCCGATTGCAGATATGCTTACAAGAATTCGTAATGCAAATACTGCAAAACATGATACAGTTGATATCCCTTCATCAAAGATGAAGGTTGCTATAGCTGATATCCTTCTTAATGAAGGCTATATCAAGAAATATGATATGGTTGACAACAATGGTTTTAAGGATATCCGTGTAACATTAAAGTATGCTGATGACAAGCAGAAGAGAGTAATCTCTGGCTTAAAGAGAATCTCTAAGCCCGGTCTTCGTGTATACGCTGGAAAAGATAAGCTTCCTAAGGTTCTTGGTGGACTTGGAATCGCTATCATTTCTACAAATCAGGGTGTTATAACTGATAAAAAAGCAAGAGAACTCAATGTCGGCGGCGAAGTACTCGCCTTTGTATGGTAAAAATCAGGAGGTAAGCGGGCATGTCACGAATCGGAAGAATGCCTATCGCAATCCCTGCAGGAGTTACTGTTGAGGTTGCAGAAAATAATAAAGTGACTGTAAAGGGACCTAAGGGAACACTTGAAAGAGTTCTCCCTGAGGTACTCAAGATTAAGGTAGAGGACGGCAACATTGTTGTTGAGCGTCCTAATGACGAGAAGCAGACCAAAGCTCTGCACGGTCTGACAAGAAGCCTGATCAACAATATGGTCATTGGTGTAAATGAAGGATACAAAAAAACTCTGGAAATCAACGGAGTTGGTTACAGAGCTCAGAAGCAGGGCAAGACACTGACACTGAGCCTCGGATTTTCACATCCTGTAATCATGGAAGATCCTGAGGGTATCGAAACAAAGGTCGTTGATAACAAGATCGAAGTAGAAGGTATCGATAAAGAGAAAGTCGGTCAGTATGCGGCTGTAATCAGAGATAAGAAGAGACCTGAACCTTATAAGGGTAAGGGTATTAAATATATCGATGAAACTATCAGACGTAAAGTCGGCAAGACTGGTAAGAAGTAATTAAGGAGGAGCGAAAGAAATGATTAGCAAGAAATCAAGAAGCGAAGTTCGAGCAAAGAAGCACCTGAAGATTCGCAATCGTTTCAGCGGCACGCCTGAGAGACCACGTCTGTCAGTATTCAGAAGCAACAAGCACATGTATGCTCAGATCATTGACGATGTTGCCGGCAATACTCTGTGTGCTGCTTCAACTGTTGAGAAGGCAGTAAGTTCTGAGCTCAAGTATACAGACAACGTTGAGGCTGCAAAGTATCTTGGAAGCGTTATTGCAAAGAGAGCTGCTGAGAAAGGTATCAAAGAGGTTGTCTTCGATAGAGGCGGTTTCATCTATCAGGGTAAGATAAAGGCACTGGCAGATGCGGCAAGAGAAGCCGGACTCGAATTCTAATACGAAAGGAGAAGACAATGAAACACTCAGTAATCGATGCAAGCAGCCTTGAGCTGGTTGACAAGGTAGTAACGATCAAGCGTGTCACCAAGGTTGTAAAGGGCGGACGTAACATGCGTTTCTCAGCTCTTGTAGTTGTTGGAGACAACAACGGACATGTAGGTGTAGGTCTTGGTAAGGCAGCTGAAATTCCTGAAGCTATCCGTAAGGGTAGAGAGGATGCTTCCAAGAAGCTTATAACTGTACCTCTTGATCCTAATGGTTCAATCACACATGATTTCGCCGGAAAATTCGGCGGCGCTTCAATCCTTTTGAAGAAGGCACCTGAAGGAACAGGTATCATCGCTGGTGGTCCCGCACGTATCGTATGCGAGGTTGCAGGAATCAGAAATATCCGTACCAAGTCTCTTGGTTCAAACAATAAACAGAACGTTGTTCTCGCTACTATTGACGCACTTTCACAGTTAAAGACACCTGAAGAGGTAGCTGCAAACCGTGGTAAGTCCGTTAAAGAGATCCTGAACTAAAGGGAGGATACAATGGCTGATAAGAAATTAAAGGTTACATTAACAAAATCCACTATAGGTGCAATTCCGAAGCACAGAAAAACTGTTGAAGCTCTCGGACTGCACAAGACCTATAACACGGTGGAGCTGCCTGATAACGATGCTGTTCGCGGCATGGTAAAGGCTGTTCGTCACCTTGTAAAGGTTGAAGAAATCTAATTAAGGAGGTGCGAAATGGAATTATCTAATTTAAGACCGGCACCCGGATGCAAGCATACTGCAAACTTTAGAAAAGGTCGTGGACATGCTTCCGGAAACGGCAAGACTGCCGGATATGGTCATAAGGGTCAGAAGGCTCGTTCAGGTGCACCCCGCCTTGGCTTTGAAGGTGGACAGATGCCCCTTTACAGACGACTTCCTAAGAGAGGTTTCAAGAACGTCAATACTAAGGAAATCGTTGCTATAAATATAAGCACTCTCGATGCTTTCTATGAGGATGGCGAAACCGTTACTCTTGAGAACCTTCTTGAGAGAGGCGTAGTTAAGAAGCTTTGCGATGGCGTTAAAGTGCTTGGCGAAGGTGAGCTTTCAAAGAAGCTTACAGTTCAGGTTAATGCTTTTTCAGCTTCTGCAAAAGAGAAAATTGAAAATGCAGGTGGGAAAGCTGAGGTGATCTGATGTTAGAATCGGTTCGTAATGCTTTCAAGATAAAGGACATTCGTAACAGACTGCTGTATACGTTTGTAATGCTGGTGATAATTCGTTTAGGATGCCAGTTACCTATTTCCGGTGTAAACAGAGAGTACTTCTCACAGTGGTTTTCAAACCTCACCGGTGATAATTTTACGTTTTTTAATGCGTTTACCGGTGGTTCCTTTGAGAATATGTCCATTTTCGCTTTGAACATCACACCGTATATAACATCATCCATCATCATTGAACTGCTTACCATTGCAATTCCATATCTGGAGGAAAAGCAGCGTGATGGCGAAGAGGGCCGTAAGGTTCTCGTTGCCATCACTCGTTATGTGACAATTGGACTTGCATTAATTGAATCATCTGCAATGGCTATAGGATTCTATAATCAGGGTATACTTGATACAACAGTAAATCCCTGGCTTACCGGAATCATGATTGTTACAGGTCTTACAGCCGGTTCCGCTTTACTCATGTGGATCGGTGAGCAGATCACGGAGAACGGTGTGGGAAATGGTATTTCTATAGTACTTGTAATAAATATCATTTCAAGAATGCCTTCTGACCTTTACAGTCTCTTCAACATGTTTGTGAAGAGCAATTTTGATGAAGGCAAGGCATTAATGGGAATAGTTGCAGCATTGGTAATTATAGCGATCATCCTTGCTACAGTAGTACTTACTCTCCTTCTTAATGGAGCTGAGAGACACATTCCGGTACAGTATGCAAAGAAGGTTGTTGGTCGTAAAATGGTAGGGGGGAATTCAACAAACATTCCGCTCAAGGTTAATACCGGCGGTGTTATTCCTATCATTTTCGCGTCCTCACTGATGCAGTTTCCTATTGTTATCTGTCAGCTCTTCGGAATTGACGGAGGAACATCACTCGGTGGCCAGGTTTTGAGAATGCTCAATTCCGGCAACTGGTGCAATCCTGCAAATCCTGTTTACACAATAGGACTTCTGGTTTATATCGTACTTGTAATTTTCTTTGCTTATTTCTATACTTCAATAACATTTAATCCGTTAGAAGTATCAGAGAACCTGAAGAAGCAGGGTGGTTTTATTCCTGGAATCCGTCCGGGAAGACCGACAAACGACTATTTAACAAATATCTTAAATTATGTAATATTTATCGGTGCTGTAGGTCTTGTGATCGTTGCAGTAATCCCGATTTTCTTCAATGGTGTATTCGGAGCCAATGTATCATTCGGCGGCACATCCCTCATCATCATTGTAGGTGTTATACTTGAAACTTTGAAACAGATTGAGTCACGAATGCTTGTTCGTAGCTACAAGGGATTCCTTGGTTGATAAGAGCTTACTGCGGTGTCATTTCTGATGCCGCAGAAGCCATTCAGGGCGCATAAAGCGTCACAAGAATTCAGGGGGTAAAGAATGAAGATCGTTATGCTTGGAGCGCCTGGAGCCGGAAAAGGAACACAGGCGAAAAGAATTGCTGAAAAGTTTGGTATTCCACATGTATCTACAGGAGATATCTTCCGTGCCAACATTAAAAACGGTACAGAGTTAGGTAAAGAAGCTAAGACATATATGGATCAGGGTCAGCTTGTTCCGGATGAGCTTACAGTAAGAATTCTTCTTGACAGAGTGGCAAAGGATGACTGTGCAAAGGGCTATGTCCTTGATGGTTTTCCTCGTACAATCCCTCAGGCAGAAGTTCTTGACAGTGAGTTGTCAAAGCTTGGAACATCTGTAGATTATGCGATCAATGTTGAAGTACCCGATGATAATATCGTGGGCAGAATGTCCGGAAGACGTGCATGCCTTAAGTGCGGTGCAACATATCATCTTGAGTTTCTTCCGTCTAAAAAGGAAGGAATTTGCGACAACTGTGGCAGCGAATTAGTTCTTCGTGATGATGATAAGCCTGAAACAGTAAAAAAACGTCTCGGTGTTTATCATGAACAGACCCAGCCGCTGATTGATTTTTATCAGAATAAGGGTGTGCTTAAAGAAGTAGACGGAACTCTTGCTCCGGATGATGTATTCAAAGAAATTGAAGGCATATTAAAGTAATTGAATGCGCGAAGGTGCTAAACACTTTCGCTGAACCATAAGGAGAATTTGATGTCAAAAGCCGACGTAATTGAAATTGAAGGGAAAGTAGTAGAAAAGCTTCCTAATGCGATGTTCCAGGTAGAACTTGAAAATGGACATCAGGTGCTTGCTCACATAAGCGGCAAACTTAGGATGAATTTCATAAGAATCCTTCCCGGGGACAAGGTAACTCTTGAGATGTCACCTTATGATTTGTCTAAAGGAAGAATCATCTGGAGAGACAAATAAGTTTCGAGAAATTTAATATAAAAAAACTTGCGGTGCATCAATAGATGTGTTATGATGTTAATCGGCTCATTTTTGAGCATAAGTCCTCGTGCGCAATTTTGCGCGTGTTTACAAGAGATTGGAGGAAAAAATGAAGGTAAGATCTTCTGTAAAACCTATGTGCGAAAAGTGCAAGGTAATTAAAAGAAAAGGTAAGATAAGAATTATCTGTGAGAACCCTAAGCATAAGCAGGTTCAGGGATAATATTTTGCGTACTATAATAGTTAAGAAGGAGGTTCACACTCACTATGGCTCGTATCGCTGGTGTTGATTTACCAAGAGAAAAGCGCGTAGAGATCGGCCTTACCTATATTTACGGTATCGGCAGAGCAAGCGCTAACAGAATTCTGGCAGAGGCAGGAATCAATCCTGACACACGCGTAAGAGACTTGACAGAGGAAGATGTAGCAAAGCTTCGTGATGTTATCGACAGAACTCAGACTATCGAAGGTGATCTTAGAAGACAGGTCGCTATGGACATCAAGAGACTTACAGAAATTGGTTGCTACAGAGGAATCCGTCACAGAAAGTCACTTCCGTGCCGCGGTCAGAAGACAAAGACTAATGCAAGAACTTGCAAAGGTCCCAGAAGAACAGTAGCAAACAAGAAGAAGTAATTATTACCTTGTTTGTTTGTACAATGTTACTTATTAACAAGATAAGAGAAAGTAGGTTAGTTTTAATATGGCTAAACAGCAGGCTAGCGCGAAGAAAGTTACAAAAAAGCGCGTTAAGAAAAACGTTGAACACGGACAGGCACATATTCAGTCATCTTTCAACAACACTATCGTTACTCTGACAGATGCACAGGGAAATGCTCTTTCATGGGCAAGTGCCGGCGGTCTTGGTTTTAGAGGTTCAAGGAAATCTACTCCTTATGCTGCACAGGTAGCAGCTGAAACAGCTACCAAAGCTGCTCTTGTACACGGCCTTAAATCTGTTGATGTAATGGTTAAGGGTCCTGGCTCAGGAAGAGAAGCTGCAATCAGAGCATTATCTGCAGCTGGACTTCAGGTTACAAGTATTAAGGATGTAACTCCCGTTCCTCATAACGGATGCCGTCCACCTAAGAGAAGGAGAGTG
>JAIKZC010000304.1 GCA_024682575.1 Lachnospiraceae bacterium
GAAGATGATTTTGATGGATATTTATCATCTATAGCATTCCTGGGAACTGTAACAACAGCAATATTCTATGCTATTGTAATCTGCTTTCAGGATTTTTTCGTTAATCTATTAAAAATAGATATGATTTACCTGCATGTTATGTTTATAGAGCTGATGTTTGCACCATCATTGGATATATTGCAGGCAAAGCATAGAATAATGCAGGAATATAAAGTGCAGGTTGCGATATCGATATTTGAATCGCTTTCATGTACATTTGGCTCAGTAGCAATGGTATATTTATGTAAGGATAAACTTTTCGGCAGGATAGTCGGTGGGGAAGTTCCGGATATACTTATTTATATCGTTGTATTTGTATTTCTTCTTATAAGAGGCAGGAAAGTGATTGCTCCGGAGTACTGGAAATATGCAGCAGCATACTCTGTTCCTGTCATACCGCACTTATTGTCAAATATCATACTTGGATCTTCTGATAAGGTAATGATAAGGAATATGATTGGAGCAGAGGCTAACGGAAGTTATTCGCTGGCATATTCGTGCGGACTGATAGTTTCAACGCTTATGTCGACATTCAATCAGGCTATGACACCATGGCTATATCAGAAACTTCACGGTGAGCAGGAAGATTCGATAAAAAAAGTCAACAGGATATATATCGTTTCATTTGTGATAATTGTTATCGCTTCAATACTACTTGCGCCTGAATTGATGTGGATACTCGGAGGAGAGAAGTATGCTGGAGTAGAATATATAATTCCGCCTATAATGTTAGGATATGGATTCAAGTTTGCATATACCGGATATGTCAATCTTGAACAATATCATAAAAAAACCGGAATAGTTTCAGTTGGAACACTTGCAGCGGCAGTATTTAATATCGTAACAAATCTTATTTTTCTTCCGATATTTGGTTATGCTGCAGCAGCCTACACTACAATGGCTGGATTTATGATGCTTTTGTTATTACATTATATTATCAGTAAAAAATATGGTTTTACCAGAATCTATGATAACAGATTTACTTTTATTGTTATGCTGGCTATGATGGTAATTGGTCTGATGCTGCAGGTTATCTATCCTTTTATGATATTAAGATGGATATTGGCAGCAGTATTAGGTGTTACAGCATTGTATGAAATTTATAAATTAAAGAAAAAGTATTTATAAGAGAAAGGAAAGTTAAAATGCGTTCCGTAAATATAATAATGTATCATTATGTAAGAGATCTGGTTCATTCAAGATATCCTGAAATTAAGGGGCTTAGTTTGGATGAATTCGTAAAGCAGGTAGCTTTCTTAAAGGAAAACTTTAATATTATAAGTATGGAAGAACTTACAGAGGCAGTAGCAGCGGGAACATCACTTCCGGAACGTTCAGCTGTACTTACTTTTGATGATGGGTATTCGGATCATTTTATGAATGTTTTTCCAGTGCTCAAGAACTTTGGAGTGACAGGTTCATTTTATATACCGGGGGAAGCAGTTAGAGAACACAAACTTCTTGCGGTGAATAAAATTCATTTTATACTTGCCTCAACAAATATTAAAGAACTTAAGGCAGAAGTTATATCTCTTATGGATGAATACAGAGGAAGAGAATTTGATTTTCCGGATACTGAAAGCCTTATTAATGAATATCAGAAAGCCGGACGTTATGACAATGAAGAGACAGTATTTGTAAAGAAAATGCTTCAGACAGTTTTGCCTGAAAGACTTAGAAATATTATTTGTGACAGACTTTTTGAAAAATATGTTGGAGTGAAAGAAGACGCCTTCAGCCGCGAGCTTTACCTGAATGAACATCAGATAAAGTGTATGAGAGAAGCCGGAATGCATATTGGGGCTCATGGATATGCCCATTATTGGCTTGGAAATCTTGATAAAGAAAAGATGATAGAAGATGTGAATAAAGGACTGGAAGTGATAGAGCCCTATATAGATCGTAATAACTGGGTTATGAATTATCCGTATGGCTCCTACAATCAGGAGACAGTTGATTATATAAAATCTATCGGATGCAGTATGGCAATTGCAACAAAGGTTGGAGTATGTGATCTGGATTCAGATGATCTTTATGCGCTTCCAAGACTTAATACAAATGATTTTCCACCAAAGAGTGAAACTTATAAGACCTTCGCTGATTAAAGCGAAGGTCTTTTATAATCACCTCTGTCAAAATTTGGACGATCCTGATCTCCATCGCCTTTACATATGGTAACATCAGTTCCTATATCAAAAAATCCAGCAATATCCTTATTTTCCTGTACAAAAGGTTCAAAATAGTTAGGAATAATATTATCATCACACTCATCATAAATATTGCAAAATCCGGCAGCCTTGACTGTATCTGCGTCAAAACCATATCCGTAGAAATCAATATATTCATAATTATTATCCCTAAGAATATTATCAAAGAAAGTTCCGAGTCCGGCAATAACAGTTTTATCACCGATATAGTCAATGATGCGAAGAATATGCGAACCGTTTGCTTCTACATCCCTCATGACCATTACAGCAGAAGCTGAATTTCCTTTTTTACTTAGAGTATAAACCTGGTACTCATACCAGGGATGATCAAAATATCTATGCTTCAGGAACCAGTTATCCTTATAGGGAATTGCATCTATTGCTTCGATATTGATTTTTTTCTTAACTTCATCTATGCTGCCGGCTTTTTCTGCAATTGAATCATCAGACAGACTGCAGACAGGAGATGACTTTGAATTTATTATTGCTATCTTAAAATCAGAAATTTCAGGATTCAGCTTATAAAAATGATCAAGTCTTACAATTTCTTTTTTGAAACGACTGCCTACTATCATTGTGGTATTGATGTTTTGTCCAACTCCGAGATTATATCTGAAATCAGTAAGCTGATCAGTACGTTTTCGGATTTCAGTACCCAAAAGAGGGTAGTTTCCATCTCCGGCATTGGCCTTCCAGATGCTTCCCCAAAGGTCTCTTTTATTTTTATCCAGTGCACTGAAAAGGAGACCACGTATACCCTGAATGGTATTAGTAGCCCGATCGAGTGCAATAACAAAATTTACCTGTCCGTTAATAAGAAATTCATATTCAAAATATTTTCTGTTTCTGGACATAAGATGACCTGAAGACCAATACTTATCAATAAAAGTCATTATTGCGTCTATGTCGTCAGGATTGGCGAGCCTCACGCAATATTTTTCATCAAATTTACTCATGAAGAAGCCTTTCTGTCTAAAAGCTTTTGAACAAGATCGCAAATACTGTCGAAATTATTGAGAGTTTCCGGAAGTACGTCATCAGCTTCGAATTCTACATCATATTCTTCAGTTATTGCTGCAAGTATTGAAAGAACAGCATAGGAATCGAGTATACCGTCATCAATTAAAGATTTTTCATTTAAGAAATCAACAGTGGGACATGTATTTTCAAGTAATTTTAAAAGTTCATCACGCATTTTAGTATCCTTTCAAAAAGAGGTTAATTATTTTCCTTCTCCTCCAGAAGCTTACGGTTTAGCTTACCGTTAGGAAGCTGTGGGAGAGAGTCAACTTTATTGGCGACTGTAGGGATCATATAAGGAGGAAGCTTTGAACTGAGTGCTGCCATAATTTCCTTAGGAGTTAAATCGCCTATATAAAAGAGAATAAGCGCATCCTTGGCTTTGTTGTGAACGCAACAGCAAGCAGTAATCTTGTCAACTGATTCAACAGCTGATTCGATCTCACCTAACTCTATTCGTTTACCCATATGTTTGACCTGATAGTCGATCCGTCCGGAGAAGATCAGATTGCCCTCTTTATCCCAATAAGCCAGATCACCGGTACGGTACATTTTTTCGCTGTACCCCAGTTCGTTCGGAAGATCAACGAAGGCTGCATCGGTCTTTTCCTTATTATTATAATATCCGGCGGCAAGGCAGCTTCCGTAGACGCAGATCTCACCTTTACGTCCTGCTTCCTCGCAGGATACTATTTCATCTTCATCCATAAGAAAAAGACCGGTATTTTTGTAGGCCTTACCGATTGGAATGATATTTTCGTATTCTTTATTATTATCTACTTTATAATAACTGCATGAACCTGTTATTTCCGAAGGACCGTAAAGCTGCCAGAAGTTTATATCCGGATAGAAACTCTTCCAATATTCAAACACGCTTAATTGCATACTTTCTCCCGAAAAGGTGAGTGTACGCAATGCAGAGGGGCGAATCTTACCAAGTGCCTTGAATTGTGCCACTATGCGGTAAACGGTTGGCACCCACATGCAGTAACTGATCTTTTTATCCTCCATATATTGAAGAAGCTTAAGAGGAAAAGTGAAGTACTTAGTTGGGATAATGCATAATTCTGCTCCGGATGCCAGTGTCATATAAAGATCCTTAAGTGACATATCAGCATAAAAAGGAGTCTGATTACCGCATACATCATCCTGCAGCATACCTATTTCATCCATATAATGGCTTATATAGTCCATAACACTTCTGTGTCGGACTGCTACACCCTTTGGAACACCTGTAGATCCTGAAGTGAAAATAATATACATGAGATCAGTATCAATAATACTGTCTTTGTTTGAGTCAATTTCATCTGATTCAGCTTTACCGGATGATTTATCCAAAAGATCTTCATAGATAAGAAATTCTCCGTTATAGCCGGTTTTTATAAGCTTTTCGCTTTCGTTCCTGCTTGTGATTATAATATACTCGCCTAAAGTAGTGAGTATATTATTCAGCCTTTCGATAGGGGTGGAAATATCTACAGGTACATAAAAACAGGCACTGTAAAGGCTGGCATAAATACTTACAACATGTTTTATAGATTTGTCCATGAAAATAACAACAGGAATATTTCTTCTATAAGAAGATGAGTTTATAATACCATATGAAAGTTCTCTGGATCTGTTGCGGAGATCTGACCATGTGATTTGCTCATTTTCTTCTGAAACTGCAATCTTAGATGGAAGATTAACAGCGTTTTCCTCTAAATAATCAAGAACAGAAATTTTTCTATACATCTCTTTAATTTGTTGCTCCATATTTTGATATATTAATGTAATAACACCTTGCATATCTTAACAATTATTCCCTTGCGTTGTCAAGGATACGGGCTTATTTGTAAGGGTTCTAGGAATTAAGAAATATTGATAGTAACAAATGTAGTCAGCTTGCTTTGGTGATAATTTTATATAATTGTAGAAGAAATTACTATGGATACTCTGAACTGGAAATTAAAATCTGGCTGAACAAGCTGGCATGCATCAAATGCGTTTTTTTACTATACACAGAATCTATGACAAATGGATATTCTGGCAATTTATTAATATAATTTAATTTAAGGTTCTTCGATAAAATAAATATAATCTTCTTAAAATGAAGATTATTAAGTGAAAATTAGAAAAAAATAGATGGCTGAAAGCCAAGAAAATAGCGGTGTTCGAGAAATAAGATAAAAAAATTGAAAATTTTTAAAAAAAGTTGTTGACAAGAAGTCCAAGAGTTGGTATTATTATACCTGCGCCACGCAAGAGCGCAAAAAACAAAAGCCCTGAAAGCTTGATAAATAAAGCGTTTAGAGCAATATGGAGAGGTATCGAAGCGGTCATAACGAGGCGGTCTTGAAAACCGTTTGGCGGCAACGCCACATGGGTTCGAATCCCATCCTCTCCGCTCGCTGACGATTAACGATTATTCAGCAGCGTTTACAAATTCAGATGTTTTATTATCAGACATTTTGGAGAAGTACCCAAGCTGGCTGAAGGGACACCCCTGGAAAGGGTGCAGGTCGTTAATAGCGGCGCGAGGGTTCAAATCCCTCCTTCTCCGTTACGTCTTATGAAAATAGGATGTAATTTGAACCTTGAAAAACTAACAGCAATGCAACCCTGAAAATCCAAATGAGTTTTCTGTTAAAGAAAACGAAAAAGAGATTTCAGAAATGAATGAAAAAACCAACAGTAATAACGGTTAAAGAAGCGCAAAGCAAAAAATAAGCTAGTGTAACTTGACCGGATCAAACTATAATCGAGAGTTCGATCCTGGCTCAGGATGAACGCTGGCGGCGTGCCTAACACATGCAAGTCGAACGGTTCTTATATAACGGAAGCCTTCGGGTGGAAGACTTAT
>JAIKZC010000392.1 GCA_024682575.1 Lachnospiraceae bacterium
TCTATTTCAAGAACTGCAATATTTTCATCATAGCTGATAAGCTCTGCTTCATAATGTTCGGCTATCTCCTCTGCTTCCTCTAAAGACTCTGCATGACAAAAGACCTGATTTTCTACAAAACAGTCACTATCAGACATAGACTCGACCTGCATTGCCTCTTCAAAAAGTTCCGAAGACAAGACCGAAAGTTTCACTTCTTCATTTTTTTCGTCGGATTCTGAATTATATGAAATATCCCCCGCATATAAATTGATAGGCTGTATGATCAGCAATGCGACAATAAGCATCGCAAGAAATTTGTCTTTCCTCATCTTTCAATTCCCCCTGATATGCGTTATACTTAAATATCTATAACATTTCTATAAAAAAACGTAGATTTTTCTTAAATTTATATAAATGTTGTATACAAAATCCCCTATGTATAGTATAGCACCTAATCAACATATTTTTGGCTCTTTATTGTATGCAATATCATTTTTTAAGTATTTTTAAGGGAGGATTTATGAAAAAGACATTATTTTTGTCCCTGTTTTTTGCCGGTATAATTTTGACTGCCTGCGGTAATTCTGCGGGCGAATCTCAATCTACCCAGACAGGATCAGATGAGATCACAGCTATTACCTGGGATGACAGCGAAACTGAAAAAAATGCCAAAAGCGATAAAAATACCATTGTCATAGAAGACAAAACGCCTTCGACCGAAAGCACTGTTTCAGATGAAACAGCCTCCACTGAGACTGTTCCCGAGGAGGCCGGAGAAGTAACTCTCTGTTTTGCAGGCGATATGGATTTTGACGATCGTTATACAAATATGATCGCACTTCGCTCACGAGCCAACGGGATCCTTGACTGTCTGAGCGAAAGTCTTATTGAAAGAATGCGAAATGCCGATATCTGCATGATAAATAACGAGTTTCCATATTCTAACGGCGGAGCACCTTTAGAGAATAAAAAATTTACTTTCCGCGCTGATCCTTCCACTGCAGAATTCCTTACTCTCCTCGGTGTTGATATAGTAAGTCTTGCCAACAATCACGCCTACGATTATGGCGAAGAAGCTCTTATCGATACTTTTGATACCTTAAGCAGCAACGGTATCGAATATGTCGGCGCAGGACACAACATCTCCGAGGCAATGACACCAAAATATTTCACAATGAACGGAACGAAAATTTCAATCGTTGCCGCAACCCAGATAGAGAGAAGTCTTCCGCCTGATACCAAGGAAGCTACTGAAAGTTCAGCAGGTGTTCTTCGTTGTCAGACCGCTGACAATCTCGTCTCAGTTATAAAGGAAGCAAAGGAAAACAGCGATTTCTGTATTGCTTTCGTCCATTGGGGCAGCGAAAATGTCAACGAGTACGAATATTCACAAACTGAACTTGCAACTGCTTTTGCTGATGCCGGCGCAGATATCATAATCGGTGCTCATCCTCACGTACTTCAAGGAATTGAATACATAAACAATGTTCCTGTTCTCTACAGTCTTGGCAATTACTGGTTCAATTCAAAAACTATGGATAACTGTCTTATAGAATTAAAGCTCAATAACAGGGAAATTGAATCTCTGCAGTTTATTCCATGTCGTCAGCATGACTGCTTTACAGAGGAGATGATCAAGGGAACCACACAGGATTATGAAAGAATTCTTTCAGATATGAGAGATTATTCAGCCGATAATGTTTCTATAGATGATGATGGTTTTATAAGTCAGAAATAAAAAAAGTCCGACAGAGAATAAGTTCTGTCGGACTTTTTTATTTGATTTATTTTTACTGCTGTACAGCTTCTACAACTGCAGGAAGAAGCTGTTTCTTTCTGGAAACTACTCCCGGAAGTATTACAGTTCCTCTCTCCGTCTTTTCTACATGAAAAGCTTCTTCAAGAATGGATACTGATTTATCTCCCTCGCAAATGATCTCAGATGACTCATTTAAGATATCTGTGAGCATGAAGAAAAGCATATCGAAGCCGCCATTTACACGCTCTTCTTTGAAATCATCCCAGATCCTGTCTCTGATCTCAGCAAGCTCATCAGATGTCATGGCATTTATCTGACCAATACCAATTGTCTGATCATTGACTGTGAAGCGCTTGAAATCCTGATGAATGATCTCATCCGGAGTTTTTGATGAAAGATTACTTCCTGCACGGAACATCTCTCTTGCGTACTCTTCTACATTGATACCTGCAATAATGGAAAGTGCAGTTCCTGCAGCACGGTCAATGTTTGTACAGGTTGGTGATCTGTAAACAAGTGTATCTGAAAGAATAGCCGAGCAAAGCAGACCTGCTGTCTGTTTATCTATTTCGATGGCATTTTCGCAATACATAATGTAAACGATCGTAGCCGTACTTCCAAGAGGCTGGTTTCTGAAATAAATAGGTCCCATTGTCTCTACGGCTGCAAGTCTGTGGTGATCAATGATCTCGAGGAGTTCTGCTTCCTCTATACCATTTACAGTCTGATTTCTTTCATTATGATCTACAAGTATGATCTTTTTCTTCTTTGCACCGAGGAAGTTTCGTCTAGAGATCATTCCTACATACTTTCCGTCCGGATCAAGAACAGGGAAATAACGGTGGTGAATCTGTGTCATTACCTGTCTGGTATCTTCTATATAGTCCTCAGTAGTAAATGTTACAAGTTCTGAGCTCTTCATGAAGTAGCTGATCGGAAGACTCTGATTTATAAGTCTTGCAACAGTAAACGTATCATGAGGTGTGCTGATGATCTTACAATTATGTTCTTCAGCCTGCTTCACGATCGTCTTGGCAATATCAGCACCCTCGCAGACTATAAGGCAACCTGCATTCATCTCTATTGCACAGAGCTGCATTTCATAGCGGTTACCAAGGATAACAATATCGCCTTCCTCTATCAAATCTTCCATGACATCAGGATTTCCGGCTGTAATAACTACTTTTCCTTCGTCAGCCTCTTCAGCTATATCACCGATGACCATTTTTCCATCTAGTGTTTCTACGATATTTTTATAACTTGTATGTGCTAATGTAAGAATATTTGAATCATAAATGTCCATGTATGAGCCAACTATATCCCCCATGGAGATAACACCTTCAAGCTCATCTTTTACTGTGACCGGCAGTGTTACGACATTATTGTCTTTCATAAAGTTCCATGCTTTTTTAAGGGATACTTCCCTTGAAACACCATCGATCTTTCTGATTTCCATATCCTTAACCTGTGTACGCACATCTTTAAGCATCGCAGGTACCGGTACCTTAAATCTATCAAGGACAAACTGTGTCTCTTCGTTCAGATGTCCTGCTCTTCTAGGCTCGTAATTTCCGCCATCAAGCAGATGCTTAAGTCTTGCATATGCTATTGCAGAACATACTGAATCTGTGTCAGGGTTCTTATGACCCACAACATATACCGGTCTAGTGTTTTCTTCTTTCATTTTAACCTCATTTCGCAGTCTCCTATTCAGAAACTTGCTTTTTAACTCTCTTTAACTTTTTTTGAGTTAGTTCTTTTCCTAACTGTCTTCTTTTCATCC
>JAIKZC010000430.1 GCA_024682575.1 Lachnospiraceae bacterium
AGACAAGACTTGATTAGTAGCTCTGGCTTTAATGTCTGCAATGACTTTCTGACACTGAGGAGTTGCTATTGCCACCTTAAGAATTTCATTCATTTCGGATTCTTCAAAGCAATAGCACTCTGGAAAATATTTGTGAACTACACCGCCCATCATGTACTTATGGGCATTCTCTCTTTTTCGCTTATCCTAGTTAGCCTTCTTCTTTTCCTGTGCGTAACGATTCTTTGCCTGCTCAAGAGCTTTCTGGGCACTCTCCATTCCCTTAGTTGTTGTGATTTCGTTGTTAATCATGTTCTCTGTTCTCCTTTCATTTTTGCATTGAAAAAGGGTAAACGTCAAACAGCCAGTGTCTAGAATGATGACACTGGCTGTGTTATTTTTATGTATAGTCACGTCAATTATCCAGGCAGTGTTGCGTTCTGCCTGGTTGATGAGCTTATGATGCATTTAAGATGTCTATGCCAAGATCCGGTATTCCTCTTATTTTCGGATATATCAATTCGGCTCCAGGCGTTCCCTGAATATAATCAGTCAGTAAGTTCTTCTTTTTTTCTGATTCATATATTTTATATTCAGGAGACCATGGCATCATCATATCTAAAAAGCTCAAATCTGTATCATCCAAATGTTTTGATACTTCTTCGAGAAGATATTTTAGATATAAAAATACGTTGGCATTGTTTGCCTTTGCAGTTTCCAGGATGCTGTACATTATAGCACTGGCTTCAGCTCCTCTGATACTGTCACTAAAAAGGGAACTTCTCTTAGATATGGCAAATGTCCTTATTTTTCTTTCTGTATAGCCATCGTCAATAGGAATTGTTCCGTCTTCAAGAAAGCGAACCAGATATTTCTTTTGGTTTTTGGCATAGCTTATGGCATCCTTCAATCGATTACTCATACCGGGATCTTCGTCGATATTTTCGATAAAGTTGAAAAAATCATCTACAAGCGGTTTTATTTTGGAATTACGTTGACGATATCTTTCTGAAGGAGACATCATTTTTAAGGCCTCATCAGCATCATATATTTTTCCTATCATGTGCAAGGCTTTCGTCTCAATAAGTTCATCTATATCTGTTTCTGAAATAGAATTCGTATTTATTAATGACAGTGATTCAGCAAACCTGCGGCGAAGATGCATCATACAACCGCAAATTTTTATTACTTCGGCATTTTCTGCTTCAAGAATCTTATATGAGCAGTAAGCATCACATGTGATAAAACCTTCGAAATCCTCATAGAACTTTCTCAAGTGGTCGGTTCCCCGTGTAAGTTCGAAACAGAATAGGACAATGGGATTACAATTAGCGAGTTCACTGACTACATGAATCCACATAAAACTATAACGGCCTGCTTTACGACCATCTTTATTAACGCGCATAAAAGTTTCATCGCACTGATGATAAGGAACTTTCATAAGTTCATTCTTCATTTTTTCATAAACAAGAGAAAAATGCGTCTCCGCAAAGCGCATATACCAGTTAGTCAGAGTCTGTCTGGATAATGAAAGACCAAAATGATTAAAAAACTCTGACTGTCTATAAAAAGGCATGGAAAGAAAGAGTCTCTGGTAAAAAGTATAAGCAAGTAGTGACGCAGAGCAAAAACTTCCAGAATAAATACCGGGATGTGCTGACGAATGCAATTCATGTTCTAACCCTACGGAAACAACTGGCGTATAAGTATTAAGGCAGTAAACACTTATATCAGGGATTTCAACCGTTCTATATCTTCTCCAGTAAGCAATCCTCCATTTACCCTTTCCGTATTTCTGATCAAGCTCAGAAGGATCAAGTATAAATCTACTTCTCTGGGGAAGTCTCTCCAGGTTGACCTTTCTTGATCCGGTATTTTGAGATCGTTTGCCATGAGCTTTTTTTCGATGTTTCCCTTCTGTATTTTTTGTCTTTATACTGTGAGAAGCTTCTGAAAAGTCTATAAGATCAGCATCAGACTCATCAATTATTTCCTCAGTAGGCATTTTTTTCATAAGCTCAGAGAGTCTCTCGGTACCTCTTCCGAAAATATCTTTTATCCGAAGATGCTCTTTTTCTGTAGTTGCTTTGAGAGCTGCTTTTAATTCTTTGTTTTCTTTTAATAATTCATCAGTTCTTTCTTTAAGAGATATAAATTCATGATGCATTGCAATAAGAGCATCAGAATTACTTATCTTATAGTTTTCCAGATCTTCGATCTGTTTTTTGAGATTATAAATGACCCTCAGAAGATCGTCTTTGCACATATTCATTTCAGTTATTAAATATCTTTTTTCTTCTGAAGTCATTTTTATCGGATTCGCTTTCTTTATTAGGAAATGGTGTCCAGCATCTTAATAAGCTGGTTCTTGATCAGGTTCTTTTCTTTTTTTAATTCTTTAACTTCATTTTTTAATGATGTGATCTCATTCTGAAGTTCTTTTATCTTTTCGTCCGCTTTTTGTGCTGAATAATTACTTAGTGTGGTGTTTTGTTCCTGCTCTGCTTTATGTTGGTTCCTTTTACGACCTCTGCCATCAGTAGGAATAATCTCTCCTGTTGTTTCATCCAGCTTTCCTATCAGTTTGCGATGAGATCTTGGCTGCTGTTTTTCCTTGTCCCAGTATGATTCAGACTCATACACATATGTTATTCCGGTTCTTTTATCCTTATTTTTTACAATAGACATATATCATCCTCCTAGGTATAATTATAACACATACCTATTGATAAAGCAATAAAAATAGGTATGTGTTATCATGAATACATACCTATTTTTATTGCTTTATCGAACTATCAATTGTAAATCCATCTAAAAGTCTGTCGTATTCTTCTAAAGTAAGTCTTCTTGCTTCATTTGGAGCATTGGGCCAGCGATATGATCCGCTATTTATACGCTTGGTAACAAGGCAGAAGCCGTCTCCTTCATAGACTAAGGCCTTTATAGTATTTTTCTTCAATCCGCAAAAAAGAAATAAAGTTCCAACTTCAATAGGATCAAGTCCATAATTAAGCCGAACAACAGCGACCAGGGAATTTATTCCTTTGCGCATGTCTGTTCTTCCCGCAATTATTATGACCTTTTGTATTGGAACATTTCTTTTAAGCATGATCAAGACCTGCCAGCAAGTGATTGATCAATTCAGTTGATGCCGTATTGAAGATTTCTATCTCAAGTCCATTTTTACGGATTATAGCAGACGGCGCAGTAACATAATTATCAGAAGTATTCTTAGTTAAATTCATTGTATTATCCAAAGCTGGTGTTATATCTATAAGTGTGGGGGATTGACTCTCTTTCTTT
>JAIKZC010000155.1 GCA_024682575.1 Lachnospiraceae bacterium
AAAAATATGGAAGTAAAACGTGTGATCTCAACCTATCAGACAAATGAGAAAAAACACACAAATAAGTTTTTTAACGCAGTCCTTGATAACGGACTAAAAGATGAAGTTTTTACAGAAAACACATCTTTCACTATCGGAGATGTAAATTATGACATCTACCCTCCTCAGAAAGAGGAATACGACGATAAGGAAGATAATAACTCTTCTCTTCTCGTTAAAATGACCTATGGCGATTTCTCGATGCTTTTCACCGGAGATGCCCAGACGGAACGGCTGAGTGAATATTCGTCTTATGATAATTTAGCTTCCACCGTTCTTAAATTTCCCTATCATGGTCATTATCAGGATTATCTCTCTGACCTAATAAAAGAATGCGATCCAAAATATGCTATCATAACATCTTCTGATGACCAACCCGAAGATGCATTTACAGTCCAGCTTTTAGAAAATGCCGGTGTCAGCACATATCTTACCAGAAAAGGCGATGTCATCATACAGACCAATGGAAGCGATGTCAGTATAAAACAATAAAAAAGCAGGTTCACCGGCAAATCCATTTGTCAGTGAGCCTGTTTTTTGCATTAAGAAGCCCCGGCATTCAAGGGAAACCATGCCAGGGCTTTCTATAAAAATGCAGCTGCATCTGCCTGATTGAAGAGCCCTTTCAGGGCGTCAAAGAGATTTTATGCATCCACATCTATTAAACTGTCTAATACCGAAGAAGAACTTCCTCCGGATCCATACATTGTTCCCGCCGTACTCGAGGAATTGATCCTGTTTCCTGCGATCGACTCAATAATTGAAGCTTTCGTACTGATAATATTTGAATATCCGTAGCTGGATCCGAATAAATCCTTGGCTGTTGAAAGACCTGCAGATTCCGAAACAGCTTCCTTGAACTCATCTTCATCTATCGAAAGCGTTCCATCTTCATTAATACTGATTCCTATACTGCTAAACTGTTCAGAATATGTGCTGGTCGTTGAGGCAAGCTTCAAAGCCATACTGTTTGTAGCTGTTGTTGATTCTGAAGCTGAAGAAGTAAGTGTACTGTTATAATTTTTTATATAATCAGATACAGCTTCATAAAGATCATCTGTTGATTCACCATCATAAAGACTTTCCGATTGAAGATCCTTAATTGAATCCGAAAGCTTTGAGGCATTAGCCTTAACTGTTGAATATGCCTCTGAGGAAGCCTCTGCTTCCTGCTCCTCAAGCCCACTGTAATAAGCCTTATATAATTTTTTTAATGAACCATTTTTTATAGCAGCATAATCAGCTAAAAGAGTATCCCCCGAGGTTCCGGATGAACTCGATGGAAATAAACTTGAATAATCTAATGCCGAACTTGCAATTGAACTTACAGTCATTGACATAACTATCACACTCCTTTGTATATGTCAGGCGACATCCTTGTCTTTAAAGCATCTGTATACACCTTGATTTTAGCATTAAATGTATTATTTTTCAAGTCATTAGTCACAATTGTCTGAAAATTATTCTCGCTTATTATATCGGCATATATCCTAAAAACTTTAGATTATTAAAGTTTTTTGTTTTTCGCCTGTTGCGTTGGAGCCCAAAGCGAGAGCGTTCCTCGCAGGAACTTTAAGGCGAACGGCGCAACATACGAAGATAAACTAAAAATTGCAGGAGTCCACATCTACTGCGGATTCCTGCAATTAAGTCAGCAAAGACTATAATATTATTTTTCTTTTATGTGTACGTCCATCTGATTAAACGGGATCTCGATACCGATCTCATCAAATTTAAGCTTAACAGCTTCATTCAAATGCCAGATTGACTTAAAATAAGCCGGAGTTCTGACGAAATAGCGGGCTCCGAGAACTACCGCACTGTCTGCCAGCTCACGCACAAATATATTTATATCGCCTGGGCGAAGGAGATCTTCATCTTCCATTACCAGATTCTTAAGAGTTTCTTTTGCCAAAAGCAGGTCTGAACCATAACTTATACCAACTGAAAAATCCACACATCTCTCATCATGCCAGGTAACATTAGTCATCGAGCTGTTGCATAGTGTTCCATTAGGTATTAAAACCACCTTGTTATCTATAGTACGAAGTGTTGTGTAAAAAAGCTGAATGCTGGTAACAACTCCTTCATTTTTGTGCGAATCTTCTATAATATAATCTCCAACCTTAAATGGTTTCATCAGGAGAAGTATTATACCTCCTGCAAAGTTTGAAAAGCTCCCCTGCAGTGCAAGACCGATAGTTAAACCTATAGAACCTAAAATTGCTACTATGGATGTGGCATCTACTCCAAATCCCGAGGCCACGATCATAATAAGAATTACGTAAAGAAGAAATTTTACACAGGAGTCGATAAAATGTGAAATTCCCTTATCAATACCCGCTTTTTCAAGAGATCTGTTTATAAGCTTACGTGCAAATTTAATTAATTTCGAACCAATAAACAGACATATAAGAGCAAATATAACCCTTACTCCAAGATTAAAAAGTTTAGGCGGTAATGTATCTAAATAATTTGCAAAAAATCCCTTTGTAACTTCTTCTTTTAATGAATTGATATCTTTAATATTGCTAAGTGTATCCGATATTTCAGCTATATCATTAGATACCGAATCAATTGAAACCGACACTTCTTCAGTTGCACTCATTTATATTTAGTCCTTATCTTTTTTGTCATTTTCTTTTTTGCTGCTATTTGATTCAGGCGTGCACTTAAACACTGATATTGCAAGCGGAGGAACTTTGATCCTGATGGAATCCTCTCTGCCATCACACTCATCTTTATCAGAATTTAAGCTTCTGGTATTTCTAAAGTCAAAACCGCCATACTTTTCCGAATCCGAATTAAAGATTTCTTTATATTTACCCTCAAAAGGCACACCGATCTTATAATTTTTTCTCGGAACATTTTCAAAATTAACTATGATAAGCAGAGTCTCCTCAGCTTTCTTAGTCTTCCTGAGGTATACGACTATATTCTCATTAGCAGAAATACAATTTATCCATTCAAATCCGCCCTCTTCATGATCTAAAGAATAAAGTGCCGGCTGCTCTCTGTAAAGTGCAATAAGATCCTTAAGTGAATTATGGAACCATTTATGTTCTTCATTATCCAGAAGACCCCACTGAATTTCACGATTCAGATTCCACTCATCAAATTCTCCCAGATCCTGACCCATGAAAATATGTTTCTTGCCGGGATGCGTCATGAAAAAGCCGAATGCAGCCTTCATATTTGCAAACTTCTCATCGCGGTTGTTTCCACTCATTCTGCTTAAGAGCGAACCCATTCCACATGAAGATTCCCTATGACTGAAAGGCAGTATATATTTCTCTGAATATGCATATATCATAGGGAAGCAAAGCTCTCCGTAATGATTTGTCCTGACATAAGGATCATATGCCATGTATCCAAGAAAATCATTTTTCCATCCACTATTCCATTTATAATCAAATCCAAGGCCACCTTCATCAAGCGGAGCCGTAACTCCCGACCATGCAGCGGATTCTTCTGCAATGATCATAGAACCTCTTGCATTTTTGGCAAATACCGATGTGAGATGCTTGATAAATTCAATGCCCTCAAGGTTTTCTCTGCCTCCATAGATATTGGCGTCCCAATCACCTTCACCTTTTCCGTAATCAAGATAAAGGATATAATCAAGATCATTAATCCTTATTCCATCTGCATGATATACATTTACCCAGAAAAGTGCGCTGGCAATAAGATAATTTTTGACCTGAGGTTTAGAAAAATCGAACATCCAGGTTCCTTCATCAGGATGCTGTCTTCTTCTCATATTATCACTTTCATAAAGATGTGTTCCATCAAAATACTCAAGTCCGAAATCATCCTTAGGGAAGTTTGCACATGACCAGTCAAGGATAACACCAATTCCCTCTGAGTGCATATAATTCATAAACCACGCAAAATCCTCAGGGCTTCCATATCTTCTTGTAGGTGCATAGTAGCCTGTTATCTGGTAACCTTCAGAATTATCAAAAGGATGCTCCATGACCGGCATCAGCTCGATATGTGTATATCCCATCTCATGAACATATTTTGCTATTTCCGGCGC
>JAIKZC010000451.1 GCA_024682575.1 Lachnospiraceae bacterium
TATTATACTCCATTGCAAGTTTAATTTCTTCTTTTTCTTGACTTAAATCTTTTAATTTTGATTTTTCTGTTGTAAGACCTCTTCCTGTAGCAGTTTCTCCATGCCTTCTATAACTTATGATCGCCCTGTCATATGTAAACATAGAATGTCTCATTTTTGCAAACATCCATATCTGTGCGTCATGCGGCAGCTCAGAACTCCAATATTCTTTTGTTTCCGACAGAAGTTCCGGCTTAACAGCATATACAGCTCCCGGCATTGCCGTATGAATAAATTTTCCATCCAAATGCTGTCTTAAAACGATTCCGGTATTCTTTGAAAATTCTGTTTTATTACCCTTTTCATCAATAAAATCAAAGCTTCCAACAAGCAACTCCATGTTTTCATTTTTATGGAATATTTTGATCGTCTGTTCTACACGGTCTTCCTTCCATATATCATCCTGGTCTGAAAGAAATATAAGCATTTCAGGATCATCATTGATCATTCCCCTGTGTGTACGATTCCTTTTATCGGCATCATACTCATCCATGACAATTCTCAGCACCTCTCCAAAATTTGCCTTCCAGCCAATATTTTTCTCTCCCCGGATCAGTCTCCAGCTTTCTTCCAGACTATTTTTCTTTATATAATTTTCTATAAAAACATCGCTTCCATCAGTAGAACAATCATCTCTTATAAAAACCTTATTTGCTGACACAGACTGCATCCTGATGGATTCAAGCTGCTCATTGATATATTTTATACCGTTATACACCGCCATACATACAACAGTTTTCATTATTATTCCCCTTATTATAATCTTCCCTCATTACAAACGCACCCATATCTTTTTATCTGCTTTAATTTCATCAGTTTTCTTTAATTCCAAGCTTCTCATTTATACTGCTATCCGGAATACTAGTTACTGTCATATAATTTTTTATTAATCCATGATGATATAAAGTATTTACCATTCTTTGCCCCATATAGATTGGTAACGGCCAATTATCACCGGATTTCATATCAGGAAGGTGCAGTTCAAAAGATACTTTTCCCTCTTGATCAGCTGCTATTATTTCAGAAACAATATAATTATCACATTTTATTGCGATTTCATTGTCAACATATTCGGCCATTTTTAATGAAGCATTGGGAATAATCGCCATGATTATCAGAGTCAATAATACAGCCGGAGAGAACTTCATTAGTTTGTCATTTTTTTCCAATATACAAAGACCCCCTGTAAGGATTGACAAAATTAAGAAAAACCAGATCCCCCATGTAGCATTAACTGTCCCTGCATATCCCGCATTTGCTGTTCCGCACAAAACCAAAGTACCAATTGCAACAGCTATAAGAAGAAAAATATTAAAAATATATTCTCCATATAACTCCCATATTTTTTCAAATTTTTTCATTTTTATAATATCAGTTGCAATCCGAATCACCATATAAATAAAGACTACCGCCATAATGATCAAAAATACTATTCCAATGTTATTTGAAATTTCAATAAACTTTCTTAGCGTATTCGTAATATCAACCTTTTTAATTCCCCCTATTGAAGCTGCCCTTCCCCCATTTGCCTCCATATAGGCTGAAAATGTCCATATTACTAATAAACATACATATAATCCGATTCCCTTAAAGCGATATATAAAAGGGTCCTTAATTATTTTACCCTTTTTCTTTTTTATAATAGGTTTATTGTCTATCAATATTTTTTTTAATATCGTCAAAAAACAAAACACTGCCAAAATCAAACTATCAAAAAGATTTGAAAAAATACAGAAATAAATCCATATAGAATATAAAATTTTAAGATAAAACGGCCATTTTTCAAACTCCAGTTCAAACTTTTCAAAAGATATCATAAAAATCACTGCAGCTGCATTTATCATTCCAGGAAGAATATAATTAAACATGCAGACCGGTGATGATGCATAAAACAGGGATAATGACTTTCCTTCAAAAGAGTGAAATATCAATATTGAAAATACCAAAAAAGAGATTTCCACGAACAATCCCTTTTTTAGATCAGCATTGAATTTCTTTCTGCTATAAAAATAGATAGTTAAAGAAAGCATATATAATATAAAAGCTGAATACAAACCCATTCCAACTGTCAATGAGAAAACATAGTCATTCAACAATGGAAAAAGCAATTTTACGGATAGCAAACCAATCAGCGGCATTGTATATTCCGGAAATACCTTTATTGGATTCCACTCATCAGTACTTGGTGTAAGAAGATGTTCTCTGAAGCTCCCTATATATGTCCAGTCATCCCCATCAAATAATACCTGTGGATATATTTTTATAAAGAACAGCACAATTAAAAGAAAAAGTAGCAGATGTATAGATATCTTCAAGCACATTTCAGTTTTTAACTGTTTTTTCATATTCATTCTAACTCCTGAAAATAATTATTTTTTTCATTTCACTTATATATGTATATTCTGAAAATTGAACCGGACTTGCGAGTTAAATTAAAAAACACAGAAATCAAATTAAAAGCAGCATAAATGTAAAGTATCCCCGTCAAATATCAGTTCATCCTCTGAATAGCTGTTCCAGTCATTGTTTGAAAATAAGACTCTATATTCTTCCAAAGCTTCTCCTCTTGCAAATTTTCTTCCGGAATAATAATCAAGGATTTCCAGATCACTCCATACTTTATCAAAAGCCTTATAAATAAAACTATAAGTATTTACCCCATCGTAAGAACGCGAAGCATTCATATCCTTGTAAAAAACAATTTTTGTGATATTTTCACCTGTCTCGTGCTCGTATTTTTCTATTCTACCAATTATTGCCTCAGCTATGATCTTATCTGCCTGATTAACTTTATATCTGCAAATGAAAATATGATTAAAAAGAAATAACTGAATAATAAAACAAAAGATCATAATCGAAAAAACAAGGCATTTTTTTCGTTCCAGCAATTCCATAGCATTACAATTTAACATCAAATGTATAAAAAGCACACCAAAAACAGATGCTGAAGGATACACTATCCTCATCTCAAAGCTTTTAATTATTCCAAGAAATTGTGGCAAAAAAGACGTAAAAGCAACCAGAAATACTATGTAAAAAATCAACAAAATACTTTTCAAGTCATGTTTTTTCCACGCAAAAACAAAACAAGATACAGCAATCAACAAGGCCACAAAAATCAGCACTATTCGCATAGCTAACGAAAAATATCTGTCTGTAATTAAAACTTCCTTTATTTTATCCAATATCAATCTTATTCCACCTATGTCATTTTCTTCGAGTCTCTGACTTTTTAATAAAAATTTAGTTGTTATAAGACCGATCAGCATTCCTACTGAATAAACTGACGCAACGATCAAATTATTTTTAATAAAAGATCTGCTGTTTTTTGAATATTTAATTATAAATGGAAGGTTAAGAACTATATATAATCCCAATACGGCCTGATATATATATACTGCAAGAATCATAAACAAAAAAGATTGAATAAATCTTTTCTTATCGCCATTCTCTAAATAATCAACCGTTTGCCTTACAGCTATCACAACCAAGAATATAGCTGTAAAAAAAAGCCCTGTTTCAATAAACAAAAAATACTCAATCGAAAAAATGTTTAATATGCAGAAAGCAGATATTATTAATGCTATCTTTTCTTCTATATGATGTTTAATCAATAAATCAGCCAGTAAAAAAACCGATAATGAAGCCAGTACAAGGCCAATACAATATGATATTTCATAAACAGTTGTTTGTGGCAGTTTAAGAAAATTTTCGAATATAAAAAAAACAATCCCATTAATCAATCGACCATTTGCATAAATCATCGATTCCCATGAACTGTTATTAAATATACTATATGTATCTGTTGCAAATTCTGAAACAGCATCTGTTCCAAACAACAGTAATACAGCTATAAACGAAGAAAATAACAATAATTTTTTTTCGCAGATTTTCTTGATCATTCTATTGCTCCAGTTAACCCAATATATTCTCCAATAATAATCTTCACCTAAAATAACTCAAATTATATTTTCTAATTACAGCATACAGTTTATGACTTTCCTACCTCCACATCAGAACTGCATACAGCTTGTAAATTCTTTGTTTTATAGATTGCGCTTTATAATTTTTTGAAATTAATCTTATATTTCTGAGCTCCTCTAATCTATAATCTTTATCTATCACTTGCTTAAGCCTAAGTTTAATAAAAACAGCAGCTATCCCCTTTACTGTTTCCATAATTATTTTAGATTTACTGCTATAGTTCATATCCGAAAACGCTTTATTATTTAAGGTTTTTTCAAATATAAAAAAAAGTTCTATTTCATCATCAAGCAATCTCTTATAATTTGGAGTTCGACATATGCTTGTCTCCGAATCCTGATAATGATAATAAACTGCCAGATCACTTACATATATCTTTTTTACCATATCATCTCTTAAATATAAGATATTGATCATTTGATCATCACCATAAATAATACCGGGATTAATTTCTGAAGATTCAATATCATGGATTACTTTTTTTAGGATAGAACTTTTAAATATTTTATTCCATACTGCAGCTTCTCCATTAAGAATAATTAATTTTGCCGCCTCCGATTTTGATCCAAGACAGTAATTTTCTCTTCTGAGCCGTTCTACCTTAAAATCATTACTATTTTTCCTGTTTCTAAAGTTATTTAAGAAATAAAAATCATATTCCTTCTTTTCTTTCAAAAGTTTTTCAATTTCAGTAAAATAATCTTTGGCAATAAGATCATCTGAATCTATTGTTAACGAATATTTTCCACGTGCCTCCTTAAATCCGTTTAGTCTTGCCAGCGCAGACCCTTGATTCTCCTGAATGATAATACGTATATTTTTACATTTTTCCTGAAGCTTTCTACATTTATCTCCAGTTGAATCAGTACTGCCATCATCAACTATAATGATCTCATAATCATTTCTGTCATCTGCAGCCTCTGCTATACTATTAACAACTCTTTCAATGTATCCTTCACAATTAAATGCTGGTATTATTATTGAAAAAAGCAACATATTTGAGGTTTCAATCTTATTACTTATTTCTTCCATGATTTCTCTCTTATAAAATTTCTCATTTCTTCAGATCTGAAGTTAAAAATTATCAACAGTATTACAGAGATCAATACTGTAAATATCAATTTTAGTGCAAACAAATATATATTATCTGCAATAAATCTGTTTGTTGTTAGAAAAACTATCAAGGATGTAAGGATCAATTTAATAAAACCATATAGGATACTCTTCATATATTCTCTTATATATTTATTATCATTAAAATAATATTTAAACATTACATACATAGTTCCCGGAAGCGTTATCAAAATGTTTGCTGTTATAGATGATATCAATATTCCCGGAAGTCCGATAATTTGAACTAACACAATATTTACTGTTAAATTAACTATTGCTGCCAAAATAGTTATGTATTTTCCATGCCAGAGTAAGCCTGAGGCTTCCTGGTAAACAGTCAGTATACAGTTTTGCTTACCAGAGTAGAAATAAAACACAAACAGTAAAACCATAAAAAATGGAAGAACATTATCAGTTCCTCCCCAAATTTTTTCAAAGTCCTGGAATAATGCTAGACAACAATTGCAGCAGAATACAGTCAAAATCATATATAGATTATTTATATTCTTAAACAGTCTCCAATTTTCATCTACAGACTTTCTAACGATATTATTACCGATGACAGGTCTTATGGAATTATGAATAACCGCAAAAAGAGCTATAAGAGCTGCAAGTATATAATAATAATTTGTATATACACCCAGCATAAAAAGTCCGAGAAAAGCTGAGATCACAATATTATCAACCGAAAGATATATGGTACTGCCAACTTTTGCAAGAAATGCCCCCAGAACATTTTTCATAATCAAACTAAGATCATTTTTTTCGACATGTCCATCACATTTGTACTGTGGAAACTTTCTCTTTGTATATATGTAACATATCATACTGTCTGCAATTGTAGCAATGGGCATCATCATAATATACAGATAATAATCTTTATAGATAAGAAGAAGGCTGATCTGGATCGTACTTCTTATTAAAGCAACAACTGACGCAATAGAGACTTCAACATCATATCTTTCATTGGCAGATATCAAAACTCTTCTATATCCAAAAAACAGGTAACTTGACGCCGTATTAAAAACATATATTCCAAATAGTATATAAATATCTACTGAATCCGGTATATCTCCCGCGATCAAATTTCTGATAAACGGTATCATCCCAATTGAGATCAGAACGATTAAAATTCCAATTGCTCTATATATTTTTCTATAAAGTCTTAATAAAGCATTAACCTTAGCCGTATCGGATTCAGCTATAGGCTTATACAACATGTAAGATATTGCCGCACCAAATCCCATCTCTGTAAGACTGAGTACGTTAATAATAGATGTAAACAATCCTCCAAGACCAGCGAACTCAATACCTAATGTATATAATATTACTGTCTTTGAAAGAAATGGAAGAATAATGTTAACAGCATTATTAACTATTCCCATCACTATTCCATTTTTAATATTTTTTTTCTTGGATTGTTCTAACAGCATCTTTTTTCATTACCTATTTTTTCAATCAAAGATATATATTCTTCTGCGGATTTGACATAATCAAAATTTCGTTTTATGGATTCACTTCCATCTACAACTTTTTCTGTCTTCAAGTATATTTTTCTGATTGCTTCACTATAATCAGCAGCATTTTCACAATGAATATAATCCTTCCCCTTTACAGCAGGTATACCTTCTATTCCTATTTTATTTGTAAGAACGGGTATTCCGGAATATAAAGCTTCTATTACCTTTATTTTGATACCTGCACCATAATTAAGAGGTGCAGCAAAACACATTGCCTTAGAAAAATACGAATCTATTTCCGGTACAAAACCTGTAAAAACTATTTTTTGATTTTCCAAAGCCTTTAAATCATCGTCAAGTCCACCGCCAACTACCACAAACCGACATGGCAGATCATTGATTTTCGGCATTACATTATCAATAAACCAGGTTACAGCATTAACATTTTCAAATCTTCGCATATATCCAAAGAATATAATATCATTATTTGAAACTGCTCTTTTAGCTGCAGTTTTATGAAAATACGGTGCAAGCATTTTAACTGATTTCTGATTTATCCCATCAGCAATCAGCAAATTGCGATCTTTTTCATTATAGGTAATGACAAGATCACTCTTTGATAATGCCTGCAGCTCAAATTTTTTACATGTTTTAGCAATTTCTTTTTTTATAAACAATCTAACAGATAATCTTTCCTTCTCAGCCTCGCGCCTCTTACCAAGATATGTCACATCCTGTTCTGAGGATATGTATATAGCCTCAGGATATATTTTCTTCACATCATCTATTATCAAAACAAGTTGAGTCCAATCTAATATGATAATATCAGGAATATAACCACTATTTCGTAATTCTCTGATTTTAGCTAAAAACAAATTTGCTGCATTCCATGTAATTATTCCGCAATACCTGCTTTTGGGATTATATTTAGAATTAATACTTAAAATATTTCCAATAAATTCCCTAAAGCATTTCTCACGAATGACCGGATGGAATTTTATTCCAAAATTTTCAACATCAATTTTCCCTAGGTCAACTTTATTAACAAACGAAACTAGATCAACATCAAATTTACCCGACACAGCTATTTTTTTTAGATAAAAATTCAATATCTGTCCTCCGGCATGTTCTATGCCGTCGTAGGGTGTAAAATGCGACAAGTATAAAATTTTCGTTTTAACATCAGAATTTATCATATTATTTATAAATTTCATGAATACACATCAACAAGATTACCATTCGATAAAATGATACTGTTTATTAAATGTCTTCATTTCTTGCTATTGCCTCTCCCATTCCCATTATCAGGAAGATAAGCGGTGTACAGATTATCTGCTGATAGCAGAAAAAGTTATGTGCCATATATGCAACTACGCACATATTTATACAGATAAGAAATGGTTTTTTCTTTGAAAGTTTATGGTTTCTCACTACTGAAGAAACAAAAGCAGCAAGGTAAGCTGCCCCACCCAAAAGGCCATAATTTGAAAATGCCGTAAGCCACTCATTGTGAGCACATACCATTCTTGAATTGCTGGAAAATGCATCCAGAATTTCCTGATGATATTTGTAGGCAACACGATGCATCATATCAGGTCCCGGTCCAAAAAGACCTACAAGAACATTATCTCCAAAGCTTTCAAAAAATGATCTTGTAGTTGATTCCCAGTCTCCTCCACGACCGTTACCCCATGTATAATTCCAAAAGAGATAGTTATTGTCTGTAGAAAGAGACTCCGGTAGTTTTCCGGTCGTATTTAAAACAATATATATTGTAACTGCTATAAATCCAAAAACAACAAGTCCAATATATACCCACCATAAGAATTTAAATTTTGTGATATCCAGCTTCTCCTTTTCATTTGCCTTAATACAAATGAATAGAAGAAGAGCGATCAGGATCATTGATGCAGCCATTAATGGGCTATGCATCAAAAACTCAGCTATTGAACCGAGTTCACCAGTATGTTCCGGGAATACAACCCTTAATATACCAGTGATCCTCCATGTAAGAAGACTTAAAAGCATAATTTCAAGGAAACGGATAAATTTTTTGTTATTCTTTAATGAATAACAAAAAAGTACAGACATAAAACCTATAAACGCGAGAATGGAACTATCCGCATTATCCGTAATAAGCGTCATAAATGCAATAATACTATATATCAGTGCAAGTATCCTTGAAATCTTATCATCACTGTACCATAAAATAAATACACCAACTGCAGCGACCACACCGACAAAGCTCGAATACCAGGACGACTGCCCCAGCGTTGACATGAAATAAGTCTGCCATAAATGCTGATTTATCTCTGCACCATCAAACATATTTAAGGGGTCTATCATAAACTGTGTAAGGATTCCAAGGATCATGACCGCTGTTGCAACACCAAGATATACCCGCAGCCATAAAATGTCATAGGTCCAGTATCTGGATATTATAAAGTAAAGCATCACAAAAGCAAGCTGAGCCATGAGACCCATATGCCATCCGGAATAGCCCCAAAAGATATTATTTTTATAACCTATATCAAGATCCGTTGCCTCCAAAACGTTCATCTTCAATGGTGACAGCATACATGATACACCGACAAGAGCCATATAGATTATCATAAATTTATCCGTAATCGATGTCAGTTTCCATCTAAATACGGATTTGAATTCCTTTTTATATATCAGCTCACCCATTCTCCAGGCAAGAAATATGATCATCATTCCAAGTACACTCGGAAGCACAGCCCCCCTGAAAGCTGCAGGCTTGAAATAAAATGTTATTCCTTTGAAGAAATGCCATTTTGCTTCGCCCATGTTATAGTATTTTCTTTCATAGTATAATGGATAAATTACAAAAAAGAGAAATAAATATACAGAAACCGCATACTTCAGGAAAACGGTTGCGGGACTTGTTTCTTTAACGACAGGTCTTGCAAGTTTTTTTGCCATTTTACTAATACTCCAATCAATTTACTTTACTCTTTAGTATATCAACTGCCAGTTATATTTGCAAGGAAGTTAAACGGGCATCCCCTTTATATAAGGGATGCCCGGACTTTGCATTATATCTGTTCTGATAAATTAAAGTTCAAATGTAACAACAGCCTCCTGGAGCTCCTGTGCTGTTTCAGCAAGCTTATCACTTGCCTCTGCTATCTCATGCATAGAAGCTGTCTGCTGCTCTCCGGCAGCCGATACGCTCTCGGTCTCTTCCGCAACACCACGTACCTTTTCGCTTATTGTTTCTATAGCCTCAACAATAGTATCGGCACTCTCTGCAAATCCTCTTGCATTGTCTTCCATCTTTGCAGAATTCGAAGATATATCAGCCACCATTTCAACGATCTGTCCAAATGTCGTACCTGCATTGCTGACTATCTCTCCACCCTGTTTAACATTTTCTGTACCACTCTTCATCGCATCAACAGCCTTATCGGACATAGACTGGATTCCACCGATAAGCTCAGTGATCTTTCCTGCGGATTCATTAGTCTGATCGGCAAGTTTTCTGATCTCATCTGCAACTACTGCAAATCCCTTGCCGGCCTCTCCTGCCCTCGCTGCCTCTATAGAAGCATTAAGTGAAAGAAGGTTTGTCTGGTCTGCAATTTCAGAAATAGCATCAACTATTGTTCCAATCGTCTGTACTTCTCCACCAAGTCTTTCAACCACAACAGATGTTGAAGAAATTGACTTTTCAATAATCTGCATCTGAGTCATTGCATTTTCAATATCGATACTTCCTTTTGTAGCCGCATCATTTGTAGCCTGGATCTTTCTTGCATTTTCTTTCATGGATCTTCCGAACTCTTCCACAAGAGCCATAAAGTCATCAGACTGTGCCTTTGCTGTATCAGCAGCCTCAGAGGAATCTGAGCATGCTCCTGCAACATTTACTATTGACTGTGCCACAAGCTCGCTGGCATCTGCTGACTGCTGTGCATTAGCTGTAAGTTCTTCAGATGCTGATGCTACATAAGATGTTGCATCATTGATCTTAGCCATTAAATCTCGTACGTTACTGTGAAGTTTAATTACAGCCCCTGCAATTACACCAAGCTCATTGGGATGCTTTGCAATCCTCTCTGTAACATCTCCGGCTTCAAAGTCTCTAAAGTTTCCATTTGACATATCATAGATTCTGTCTGAAAGGAACTGAATAGGGAATGAAATTCTGGTTCCTAAATACATTGCAAATATTGCGATCAATATAAACATTATGATTGAGAATATTATTGCTCTCATAATAGTTGCAGTAAGATGAGCTTTTGCATTTCCCTCATATTCATTTACTATTGTATCGATCTGATCGATCCATACACCCGTACCAAGTATCCAGTCAAATTTGTCATAATAACAGGTGTAGTTCAGCTTTGGAAGTTCTTCTGTTTCATTAGGTTTTGCAAAATTAAGCAGTGTATATCCGCCACCATCCTGCTTACCATTCTCAATCATCATCTGGATATATTTATTTCCCTGAGAGTCAACGCTATCCCATCTTGACTTACCCTCTGTGTCTCTGCCAAGAAGAACTACGTTAACACCTTCTGATGTATCTACATAAAAATAGCCATCACCATCCTGATATCTAAGTTCCCTTATAATATCAGCCGCCTGTTTTTTTGCCTCATCAAGCGTGATTTCCCCCGCTTCATATTTAGCATACATCTGCTCGCAGATACTTACGGCAATCTGCGTCTCATTTTTTTCTTCTTTTTTTACATCTTCCTCAAGCTGTCTTCTATATTCTTCAGACTGCTCTTTATTCTGCGCTATTGAACTGATCGAGGAAAATGTCGTCAGACCAACAGAAAGAATAAGTGCCACAAATAATACCGAAACAATAATAGTTGTCTTGAGTGACATGATCCCAATTTTCTTATGTTCCATATCCCGCACCTCCACGGCTCTCGTCGTGTATACAACAAAAAATGTACAAAAAGTTCCTAACAAATAATCTTCTTAAGAAAAATTATAACATATCACTTTCCATTTAAATGTATATTCTCATGTGCAGATTGCACAATTTGTTCTTTGTATCAAATAAAGTTCATGTCAATATTTTTAATTTTTGATATTATAAATTTTCACGCAAAAAAAGGAAGGTCTTTCGACCTTCCTTCTACGATTTCGATTCTACTATTCAAAAGCCTTAATTAATAGCCCATTCCCGGAGCTGGTGCTGCCGGCATAGGAGGTGTAGGCTCCTTCTTTGTAGCGACTACAGACTCTGTTGTAAGAAGTGTTGAAGCAACAGATGTTGCATTCTGAAGAGCAGTTCTTGTAACCTTTACAGGATCAAGGATACCTGCGCTTACCATATCTACATATTCCTCTGTAAGAGCATTGAAGCCACATCCGGCCTTAGACTCTTTAACCTTATTAATGATAACTGCACTCTCAAGACCTGCATTTGATGCGATATGTCCAAGAGGAGCCTCAAGTGCCTTTAATACAACCTTAGCACCTGTCTTCTCATCACCCTCGAGTGAATCAACAAGCTTTTCAACTTCCTTCTCAGCGTGAACATAAGCTGATCCGCCTCCGGAGATGATACCCTCTTCAACCGCAGCTCTTGTAGCATTAAGGGCATCTTCCATACGAAGCTTAGCTTCCTTCATCTCAGTCTCTGTAGCTGCACCTACACGGATAACAGCAACACCGCCTGCAAGCTTTGCAAGTCTCTCGTTAAGCTTCTCTTTATCGAAGGATGAAGTTGTGTTCTCGATCTGAGCCTTGATCTGGTTCTTTCTTGCTTCGATATCGTCTTTTGAACCTGCACCGTCAACAATTGTTGTGTTGTCCTTGTTAACCTTTACGCTCTTTGCACGTCCAAGCTTATCCATTGTAACATCCTTAAGCTCAAGACCAAGCTCTGAAGAGATTACCTGACCGCCTGTAAGAACTGCGATATCCTGAAGCATATCTTTTCTTCTGTCACCATAGCCGGGTGCCTTAACACCAACTACATTGAAGGTTCCACGAAGTTTATTAACGATAAGTGTTGTAAGAGCCTCACCATCGATATCCTCAGCGATGATAAGGAGTGAAGAACCACTCTTTACGATCTGCTCAAGAAGAGGAAGCATATCGTTTACTGTTGAGATCTTCTTGTCATAGATAAGGATATAAGGATCTTCTAAAGCTGCCTCCATCTTGTCCATATCAGTGCACATATAAGCTGAGATATAACCACGGTCAAACTGCATACCTTCAACCATGTCAAGCTCTGTCTGCATTGTCTTGGACTCTTCGATTGTGATAACGCCTTCATTGGTAACCTTTTCCATAGCGTCTGCAACCATCTGTCCAACTTCTTCATCACCTGCAGAGATTGAAGCAACCTTTGCAATATGATCCTTGCTTGATACCTTTGAGCTCATCTTAACGATAGCATCAACTGCTGTATCGCAAGCCTTCTTCATACCTTTACGAAGAATGATCGGATTAGCACCTGCTTCAAGGTTCTTCATACCTTCATGAACCATTGCCTGTGCAAGAACTGTAGCTGTGGTTGTACCATCACCTGCTACATCATTTGTCTTTGTAGCAACTTCTTTAACAAGCTGAGCACCCATGTTCTCATAAGGATCTTCAAGCTCGATTTCCTTTGCGATAGTAACACCATCATTTGTGATAAGAGGTGCGCCATATGACTTGTCAAGTACTACGTTTCTACCCTTAGGTCCGATAGTAACACTTACTGTATCTGCAAGCTTATCAACACCTGCCATTAAAGCGGCTCTAGCGTCTGAACCGTACTTAATCTCTTTTGCCATTTTTATTTTCCTCCAAATTATTTGGTATGAATGAACTGATTTTCAGTTTCTCTTCATTTCATTAGATTATTATTACTCAATTACTGCAAGAATATCAGACTGTCTTACAATGATGACTTTTTCCTTATCATCAAGTTCGATCTCTGTTCCTGCATACTTGGAATAAATAACCTTCTGTCCCTTGCTGACTTCCATTTTTATTTCTTTTCCGTCTACAACACCGCCGGGGCCTACTTCAAGGATTTCTGCCTGCTGGGGCTTTTCTTTTTCCTTACCGGGAAGTACGATTCCCGATGCTGTAACCTCTTCTGCCTCGATAGGCTTAAGAACTACTCTGTCTGCTAACGGTCTTAACTGCATCTTCAATGCCTCCTTTAAGTTAATCTATCTGATTTAGGATTTCTTTCTTACTTTTGTTGGCACTCATTCAACTCGAGTGCTAACCACAAGAGATACTATACTAATTTGTGGGATTAATCGCAAACGCCTAAAATAAGCATTTTCTTTATTTATTATATAAAATTCTCTTTTTTCCTCTCTTATTCTCTTCTTTTGCTTTCATTTTACTTATAAGCAAGAATTGCACAGAGATATTCCCATGTTCTCTGTGTTGAGGAAATGCTAAGCTTCTCTTCTGTAGTATGTACTCCGGACATCTGCGGTCCAAATGAAACAGCATCAATATTATCTAACTTATCTGAAATGAGTCCGCACTCAACACCTGCATGTATTGCCTGCACTTTAGGCTCTTTTTTGAAAAGTTCCTTATAAATTCTTACCATATCATCTCTGAGTCTGGAATCTTTTCTGTATTCCCATGCAGGATAATCTCCATAAGAGCTTGTCTTTGCATTAAAGTATTCTGCTATTATCTGGATTTTACGAACTAGAAATTCTTTTGCGCTGTTCTTAGATGATCTTACAGCATAGGTAAGTTTGATCTCATTGCCGTCAGTTGCAAGTACACCTAAGTTTAATGAAGTCTCAACAAGGTTCTCTACATCACTGCTCATAGCCTGTACGCCATTCGGAATAGAAAGGATAAGTGCCTTGATTGCCTTAAAGCCTATTTCATTAACACAGTTTGCCGTTTCCTCAGCTCCCTCGTTTATCTCAAGAGTCATATACGGATCCTGAACGATATACTCTGCCTCAATTTTACCTGCCTCTTCTTCAGCTGCTTTCTTAAAAGCCTCAAGTGAAGCTTTATCAACTATAAAGTCCGCCATCGAAGCTCTCGGTATGGCATTATCCTTAGATCCACCATTCATTGAGATAAGCATTGCATCCGATGCTTCAACTGCAGCATCGGCAATTCTTGCCATCATAACATTTGCATTGGCACCTCCGTTAATTATGCCCATTCCAGAATGTCCGCCTGTGAGATCCTTAAGTTTAAGGCTTACATGTATTCCGCTCTTAGAATATCTGTGAAAAGGCATTACGCATTCTACTCTGCATCCACCTGCACAACTGGTCAGCAATACTCCCTCATCCTCATTATCAATGTTGATAAGTCGTCTGTTTTTTAAGCCTGATAAATCTATTCCATTTGCTCCATCCATTCCCGTCTCTTCAGAAACCGTGAATACAGCTTCCAGGTAAGGGTGTGGAATGTCCTTTGAATCCATTACTGCCAAAGCATACGATATTGCTATTCCATCATCACCGCCAAGCGTAGTTCCATCAGCAGTAACATAATCATCCTCTATCTTTACCTTCAGCGGATCCTTTTCAAAATCAATTTCTGAATCATCTGACTTTTCACATACCATATCAAGATGTCCCTGAAGGATAACTCCCTCAACATCTTCATATCCCTCTGTTGCAGGGCACTTTATTATTACATTGTAAAGATCATCCTGAACAACCTCAAGTCCCCGGTCTTTTGCAAATTTAACACAATAATCACTTACCGCCTTTTCATTTCCTGATCCTCTCGGGATCTGTGTAAGATCCTCAAAAAAATGAAAAACTTTTTTAGGTTCAAGATTTTCTAATACTCTCATCTTTTTTCCTTCTTTCCTTTGTATGTTATACCCGCAGATAAGTCACTAATTTTGCAGGTTATGAAATTGATTGCTTCGCAATCACATCTGATTTATATATTAAAAGCAGGGTAAAAAATTCACCCTGCTATTAATAATCCCTATTGTCCGGCTGCTTCTGCTGCCTGAGCTGCCGCCGCTGCCTGAGCTGCTGCCGCTGCCTGAGCTGCCGCTGCTGCCTGGGCTGCTGCCGCCGCCTGAGCTTCTGCTGCCGCCTGGGCTGCTGCCGCCTCTGCTGCTGCAGTATCCTCCTCTGTCACAGCCTTTGAATCATCTACTGCTCCTGTATCAATAAATCTCTGCGCCCTATTCTTATACTGCGAATTAGGGAATGTTGTGATCAATTCACTGAAAAGCTTAGTAGCTGTATCTTTATCATCTGATTTAACGTAGCTCTGAGCAAGATAATATAGTGCCTTATCACTTGTCGGTGCCAGTTCATAAGCACTGGTAAGATCTTTTATTGCCGCTGTATAATCTCCATCATTATATTCGCTTACACCGCTTTCAAGATATTTGTCTGCAGCCTGAGCGGATACATCACCATTCAGGAAATTATATAGACTCATAAACTCATTTGAGACTCCATTACCGCTCACAACAACACTGCCGTTAACTGCATTTGCACTTACTGCGCTGATATTTTCCAGATAACCTGCTGTAGTAAGCACATCATCAGAGTCATTCATATAGCTTTCCGCAGCCTTCATAAGAAGGTTATAGTCCTGCATAATACCTGTATTTCCGGTATATTCAGACAGTTCTTTCTGAAGACTTGAATTTTCTTCTTCCAGTTTACTTATTTCTGCATTCAGATCATCCATATCTGCAGATTTACTTGTAAGCTGGGTAGAAACATCCTTGATCTGCTCTGAATTCTGCGAATTTGTCATCTGCATTCTTGCCGGAAGTATTAAAAACCAACTTACGGCAAGACCCAATGCAAGTCCTATAAAAATATTTAATAGAGTCTGAGAGGCCGACCGTTCAGCCTGTCTCAAAGGCTGTATTATCGTCTCATTTCCACTTCTATAGGATATAACTTCATTTGAAGTTACGGCATTCATTGCCTTAGATCCATTTGTATTTTTTGAAGAGGACTGACCATCTTTTTCAGCAAGTCTTTCCTCAGCTTCATTCAGGTATAAAAGTGTTTTTGTGTTATTAACATCAATTTTCTGTGCCTGCGACAGAACCTTTTTTGCCTTTATCCATTCGCCCTGCTCAAGATACAAAAGACCCAAAAGCTGATATGCCTCAAGATAACTTGGATTTAACTGAATTACCCTTTTAAGTTGGATTATAGCCAGATCCTTGCTATCCTGATTACAATAGGCCAAAGCCTGATTATATTTCTTTATCGCCTGACTCAGCGCATTAAGCTTATTTAAATTTTCCTGAATATCATTTATATACTTTTCGGCGGGGTTCTTCTTTGACCTTATGCTCTTTGATATAACCCATTCCGAAAGAGCTGCTACAGAATCTCCCATTTCAAAATATACAAGTCCCAGAAGATTCCTTGCGTTTATCTGGTTTCTGTTGCATTTCAAACTCTGCTTGAGAGATGCAACAGCACCTGATAAGTCACGAACCTGTGCTTTTTTTAATCCATCATTATAGTATGCATTTGCAAGATGTACTATTTTTTTATACATCTTAACATCAGCGCCACATGCATTACAGTAATCATCATCTGATAATGTACAGCCGCAATTATAACATTTCATCAGTTCAGTCTCTCCAATTTATTTATTCTGCCTGCCTATGATCAGTTGCAGGCCCTCCAGCATATGCCTTTCAACGGTTTGATCCTGAATTGTATTCCGGCCGTGATTTATCATTCAAAATTGATAAGAGCAGATCCATCATATCAGATACATCATGATTATAAATCGCATCTTCTGCATCTTCTATCTCCAGCGATGGATGAAATTTCTTAAGTTCTGCATCAAAATCTATCATTTTGTTTCTTTCCCCTTTAAGCTATAAATCTTTTACCTGTCACGTCAAATTTTTTAAAAGCATATTTCCCGCACGGTCAACTACAAATTTTGCATGCCGTCTTTCAGTTTCCAGAACAATCTGTTCTTCACCTATCAGGAAATAGCAGCCCGGATAAGCCTTATCGTTTATTATGATCTCAGCGCCTTCTGCCGCAGGTATCAAATCCGCAATTTCTGCCCTCTTATCTTCTGTCTGTTTTTTATCTGCAGCTTTCTGAATCTTATCACGTCTGAATCTCATAAGTTCCTTTTGTGTGAACTCATCATCAGATCCAAGTCTCATTTTATATTCGAGTTCTCCGATCTCATCATCAAGCTCATCTATTTCTTCGGTAAGCTTTTCAAGCTTTTTTTCACATACATCAAGAGTCTTCCTTATGGAATCACGAACCCCTGATGAAATTACCGTCTTAACTCCTGCATCGTTTCCGGCAAATATGGTATCTACTCCACACATGCCATAAACATTTCCGGAAATAATTGCTCCTGTCTTACCTGTTGCATGCACACTGCCTTTGGCAAAGACCTTACATCCCCAGATGATATTAGCAGACACCGAACCACCGCACCAGACATCGGCATATTCAATAAAATCAGCCATAAAATCACCATCGCAATGGATCCTGGTTGTGTTTCCTCCCATAACTCCACCTTTTATGATGATATCTCCACCGGCTGTTATCGAAGCGCCTTCAAGTGTTTTATCAATAGTAACACTCTTTGTAGCCCTTATCTGGACTCCCGGTTTTACATGTCCGTGTATGATAACGTCTCCCTTGAAATTAATATCGCCAAAAACATTATCAATATCTTTTCTGTACTCCTGCATATCAAGAACCGAAATTTTTGCCTTCGAAACTTCTACTCTTCCATCCATCAAAGCAGTGTACTTAAATGTTTCAGGATCATATGAACATCCCGCACAAAAAAATGGTTTTAATTCTTTTGCTTTTTTACAATTAATGGTTTTACCTCTGACATTTACTCCCGGTGTACCATTAACTGCAGGATGATATACTGCAAGATCATCTCCAGCACTCACACAATGTATAACATTCACACTTGTGTAATCTACAGAGCCGTCTTCACGTATTTCAGGTTTTTTATCTTTTTCCTTTCCTACCGGAATGAAAAATTCAAAATAACCATCCACGCCATCTACCGGAGGTACTCCCTCGGCAATGATCTCAGCCCTGCCATAAATATGCTTTTTTAGCATGGCAGCTACCTTACCGCTTTGTAGACCTTCTATGATACCTAGTGAATTAATATAATTCAAAACATCATTAGCATCATACATATTATCTTCAGTCGGTTTTTCCAACGTAAGAAATGCCGCCATATCATTATCCTTAAAGGTAATATGAAACATTTGACGTGCATCTTTTTTCATATCTTCGGTATCTGCCATACTGTCACCCCTTTTAGTTCTTTAACTGTTCAAGCCTCATAGTTACTTCCTGCATCATTTTTTCATAATGCTGAAGTTTCTCCTTCTCCTCATTGATCTTAGCTTCAGGTGCTTTACTAAGGAATTTCTCGTTTGAAAGCATCGCATGAGATCTCTTTAACTCTCCTGCAAGACGTTTTTCTTCCTTTTCAAGACGTTTAATCTCTTCATCTATATCAACAAGTTCGGCAAACGGAATATAAATATTTGCCTCTGATGTTACAACCGAAACATCATTCTCACTAACTCCCGATTTATCAGACTGTATCTTAACTTCGCTCGCATAAGCAAGTGCGCCGAAGAAAAGTTTGCCATGCTCAAATGCTGCCCTTACATCTTCTTTTTCAGAAACCACTATAACTTCAGCCTTTCTGGAAGGTGCAACATTCATCTGACTTCTGACATTTCTGATACCCTTTACAGCTTCCTTGATTATCTCAATATCTGAAGCTTCTTTCTCGAAATGTCTTTCATCAGAATATACAGGCCATTCTGAGATCATTATAGACTCGGCTCCCTCAATACCGGTCTCTTCTTTCAATGTACAATATATTTCCTCTGTAACGAAAGGCATATATGGATGAAGAACCTTGAGTGAATCTGTAAGTACATTCTCAAGTGTCCAAAGTGCTGCATTCTGTGATGCAGCATCATCTGAGTTGTAAAGTCTTGGCTTTACCATCTCAATATACCAGTCACAAAGTGATTCCCATACAAAATCATAAATCTTTGAAGCAGCAATTCCAAGCTCGAATTTTTCAAGATTCTCTGTAACTTCGCGAACCATATCATTGCACTTGGATAAGATCCACTTATCAGCGTCCTCAAGAGCTTCATTTTCAGGCTTACTGATAGTTTTTCCATCAAGATTCATCATTATAAATCTCGATGCATTCCATATCTTGTTTGCAAAATTTCTGGATGCTTCTACTCTGTCATAAGAAAATCTCATATCATTTCCGGGTGCATTTCCGGTGATAAGAGTAAATCTCAATGCATCTGCACCATACTTATCTATAACATCGAGAGGGTCTATACCATTTCCAAGAGATTTACTCATCTTACGGCCCTGCTCATCGCGAACAAGTCCATGGAAGAGAACTGTCTTAAACGGCTTATCTCCCATCTGCTCATATCCGGAAAATATCATTCGGATAACCCAGAAAAAGATGATATCATAACCTGTTACAAGTACATCTGTAGGATAGAAATAATCAAGTTCAGGTGTCTTCTCCGGCCATCCAAGAGTTGAGAAAGGCCAAAGAGCCGATGAAAACCATGTATCAAGCGTATCCTCATCCTGATGGAAATGTGTTCCTCCGCATTTAGGACACTTTGAAGGCATCTCGTAATCAACGATCATTTCCTTGCAGTCATCACAATAATATGCCGGAATTCTATGTCCCCACCAAAGCTGACGCGATATGCACCAGTCACGGATATTATCTGTCCAGTTGAAATATGTCTTGTCCATACGCTCAGGGATAAGCTTAATATCACCCTTCTTAACCGCATCAGATGCCGGCTTTATGAGCTCATCCATCTTAACGAACCACTGCTGCTTTACAAGCGGCTCTACGGTTGTATGGCATCTGTCATGTGTTCCTACATCATGACTGTAATCCTCAATTCTAACAAGAAGTCCCATTTCATCAAGTTCTTTAACTATCTGGGCTCTTGCCTCCATACGATCCATTCCGGCAAATTTACCACCGTTTTCATTAATGGTCGCATCATCATTCATTATGTTGATAACAGGAAGATCATGTCGTTTTCCAACTTCAAAATCGTTAGGATCGTGCGCAGGCGTGATCTTTACGACACCTGTTCCAAACTCGACATCTACATATTCATCTTCTACTATCGGAATCTGTCTGCCAACAAAAGGAAGATCACAGGTCTTGCCAACCAGATCTGCATATCTTTCATCCCCGGGATGTACTGCTACAGCAGTATCTCCAAGCATGGTTTCCGGTCTGGTAGTCGCAAACTCTATATATCTGTCAGTTCCTGTTACCTTATATTTAATATGCCAGAGATGAGAATCCTGATTCTGATATTCAACTTCGGCATCTGATATGGTTGTCTGACATACAGGGCACCAGTTTACCATCTTATTGCCCTTATAAATAAGGCCTTTTTTATGAAGCTTTACAAAAACTTCCTTAACTGCCTTATTGCAGCCTTCATCCATTGTGAAGCGTTCTCTGTCCCAGTCACAGGAAATACCGAGTTTTTTGAGCTGTGAAGTTATGATCCCGCCGTATTCTTTTCTCCATTCCCATGCTCTCTCAAGAAATTTATCTCTTCCAAGATCTTCTTTTGTAATACCTTCTTCCTTGAGTTTTTCAATGATCTTAACTTCTGTTGCTATTGATGCATGGTCAGTACCCGGCTGCCATAATGCATTATAGCCCTGCATTCTCTTAAATCTTGTGAGAATATCCTGCATGGTATTATCAAGCGCATGCCCCATGTGAAGCTTACCTGTAATATTCGGCGGCGGCATGACGATCGTAAAAGGTTTTTTCTTTTTATCTACCTCTGCATGAAAATATTTATTGCTTATCCACTTGCTGTAAATGCGATTTTCCATCGCCTTCGGGTCGTAATTTTTAGCGAGTTCCTTGCTCATAATTAATCCTGTATCCTCTCGTCTCTTCTCTTAATCAGAACATTATGTTTTTTGTTATTTTTATTAAGCTATAAATGCGTCTAGCTGTAAAAATAAACAAAAATACATAATTAATTTAATTTTAGATTTTCTATGGTTTTTTGTCAAGATAATAGTAAACATGAGGACTCAGTCTTATCTTTTATTATATCGGCATAAAATAAGAATAATTTATATAAAGTAAGAAAAAAGACTGCCGCAAAAACGACAGTCTCTTTTCATAATATAATATTAAGCGTTAACGATCTTACCAAAGTCAGGCTTAAGTGATGCACCACCGATAAGTCCGCCATCGATATTAGGCTTGCCAAGAAGCTCTGCAGCGTTGCCTGCATTCATTGATCCGCCATACTGAATACGAACTGCCTCTGCAGTTGCATCATCATAAAGCTTTGCAATAAGCTCACGGATAAGTTTGCAAACTTCCTCAGCCTGATCAGCTGTAGCTGTCTCGCCTGTACCGATTGCCCAGATAGGCTCATAAGCAATAACAAGCTCTTTAACCTGATCTGCTGTAACACCTGACAGATCCCATGTGATCTGTCTCTCGATCCACTCCTTGTAAGTATCAGCCTTACGAAGTGCAAGTGACTCACCACAGCAAAGGATAGGCTTTAAACCAGCTGCGAAAGCCTTTTTAACCTTTGCATTGATAAGGATATCATTCTCTCCAAAGATATCTCTTCTCTCAGAATGACCAATGATGATGTACTCTACACCGGCATCCTTGAGCATAGGTGCAGAAATCTCACCTGTGAAAGCGCCCTTATCTTCAATGTAGAAGTTCTCGGCACCAACCTTGACATTTGAGCCCTTAACTGCATTTGCAACAGGTACGATATCAATTGCAGGAACACAGTAAACTACATCTACGTCATCATTCTTTACAAGGTCTTTTAATGTATCTACAAGCTTTAATGCCTCGCTGGGAGTCATGTTCATCTTCCAGTTTCCGGCGATAATTCTTCTTCTTGCCATTTTTATTCTCCTTTTAACCGTTTATATTTACTAAAATATTAGTTAGCATCATCAGCTGCTACTACACCAGGAAGCTCCTTACCCTCAAGGAACTCAAGTGAAGCACCGCCGCCTGTGGAGATGTGTGACATCTTGTCGCCAAAACCTAAGTTATTAACAGCTGCTGCGCTGTCGCCGCCGCCGATAATAGTTGTAGCATCTGTTGCTGCAAGAGCCTCAGCTACTGCAATAGTGCCTGCTGCAAGAACAGGGTTCTCTGAAACACCCATAGGTCCGTTCCAAACAACTGTCTTTGCTGACTTAACAGCATCAGCATACATAGCACGTGTCTCAGGTCCGATATCAAGACCTTCTTTATCTGCAGGAATCTCCATTGTCTTAACAACTTCTGTCTGAAGGTTAGGATCATCGATAGGATTAGGGAAATTAGCTGCAGCTACTGTATCGATAGGAAGAAGAAGCTTCTTGCCGAGTTTCTCAGCCTTTGCCATCATCTCCTTGCAGTAGTCAAGTTTGCTCTCATCGATAAGAGAATTACCAACAGAACCGCCCTGAGCCTTGATAAATGTATAAGCCATACCGCCACCGATGATGAGGGTATCGCACTTTGTAAGAAGGTTATCGATAACTGCAAGTTTATCAGCAACCTTAGCACCACCGAGGATAGCTACGAAAGGACGAACAGGGTTCTCTACGGCATTGCCGAGGAACTTGATCTCTTTCTCCATAAGATATCCTACTGCGCAGTTGCCGCCCTTTTCACGAACGTACTTTGTTACAACAGATACTGAAGCATGTGCTCTGTGAGCAGAACCAAATGCATCACATACATAGTCATCACAAAGGTCAGCAAGTTCTTTTGCAAATGCCTCACCTGCATCGGTAGGCTTTGTCTCTTCCTTGCCTCTGAAACGTGTATTCTGAAGAAGAACAACATCTCCGTCCTTCATATCAGCAACTGCCTTTGTTGCAGCTTCGCCGGTAACGTTGTAATCAGCAACAAAATTAACTTCTTTTCCAAGCTTCTCTGAAAGGCTCTTTGCAACAGGTGCAAGTGACTCGCCTTCATTAGGGCCATTCTTAACCTTTCCAAGGTGAGAACAAAGGATAACCTTTGCGCCATCTCCGATAAGCTTCTGTATTGTAGGAAGAGCAGCCTTTACACGAGTCTCATCTGTGATCTTGCCCTCTTTGAGCGGTACGTTAAAGTCGCATCTTACAAGAACGCGTCTTCCTGCAGCATTAAAATCATCAACAGTCTTTTTATTCAGTGCCATTGATATTTACCTCCTAATTTTTCTTCTAAAAAAGGCCCGGCCCTAATTGGGACCGGACCTTCTGGTTTTTCTCTAAATTACTTGTTAAGGAACTTAGCGAAATACTTGATTGTTCTGCACATATTTGATGTGAATGAGTTCTCGTTGTCATACCATGAAACAACCTGAACCTCAGTCTTACCATTGCCTGCAGGAACTACCATTGTCTGTGTAGCATCGAAGAGTGAACCATATGTCATTCCAACGATATCCTTAGAAACGATGAGATCCTCATTGTAGCCGAATGACTCAGTTGTTGAAGCCTTCATCTTCTCGTTAACCTGCTCTACAGTTACATCGCCGTCAACAACAGCTGTAAGGATTGTTGTTGAACCTGTCGGTACAGGTACTCTCTGAGCTGAACCGATGAGCTTACCGTTAAGCTCAGGAACAACAAGGCCGATTGCCTTTGCAGCACCTGTGCTGTTAGGAACGATGTTCTCAGCGCCTGCACGGCTTCTTCTCTTGTCGCCCTTTCTCTGAGGACCATCAAGGATCATCTGATCGCCTGTGTAAGCGTGGATAGTAACCATGATACCTGACTCGATAGGAGCGAGCTCGTTAAGAGCCTTAGCCATAGGTGCGAGGCAGTTGGTTGTGCATGATGCAGCAGAGATGATGTTGTCATCAGCTGTAAGTGTCTCGTGGTTTGTATTGTAAACGATTGTAGGAAGATCGTTTCCTGCAGGAGCAGAAATTACGACTTTCTTTGCACCAGCATCGATATGAGCCTGTGCCTTTGCCTTAGATGTGTAGAAGCCTGTGCACTCAAGTACAACGTCTACGCCAAGCTTGCCCCAAGGCAGGTTCTTAGCATCTGCTTCCTTGTAGATCTCGATTTCCTTGCCATCAACGATGATTGAATGATCTGTGTTGGAAACCTTGTCAGCCTTTGCATAACGACCCTGTGATGAGTCATACTTAAGAAGATATGCAAGCATGTCAGGGCTTGTAAGATCGTTGATTGCTACGATCTCGAATCCCTCTGCCTGGAACATCTGACGAAATGCAAGACGGCCGATACGACCAAAACCATTAATCGCTACTTTAACTGCCATTTGAAAATCCTCCTGAAAATTAGAAAATTTGAATGTTGGTACACTACATGTACTCCGTGACTTCTTGTAAACGGAAGGAGTAATCCCGATTTCTCAAGTCAACGTATTTATTGTACTTTATTAATGAGCAAAATTCAAGTGTATGTTCGAAATTTTGATAAAACTTTAACTATTTGTATTTTTAATATCTTATTCTATTGCATTTTCCAAGCTTTCAAATATATACTATTGTAGCGTATAAGGTTCATCCGAAAGGAGTTTTTATGATAAGATCAGACTTTCACATGCATAGTCGCTTTTCAACCGATGGAAAATCAGAAATGCGTGACATGATAGATTCGGCAATTTCCAAGGGACTTGAAAATATATGTTTTACAGAACATATGGACTATGATAACCCCTATGATGAGGGTCCGGGAGCTTTTGAAGTAGATACTGATTCATATTTTAAGAAATACAAAGAATTAAGTTTGACAGAGAAACGAATTAATGTATTTTTCGGTGTCGAGCTTGGCCTTCAGCCACACATTGTCGAGCATTATAAACAGTATGTAAAGGAATATCCGTTTGATTTTATAATCGGCTCCTCTCATGTGGTAAAAGGTAAAGATCCTGGATCCGGCGGCTATTACGAGCTTTTCGAAAGCGAGGAAAAAGCCCACCGCGCATATTTTGAAGAGGAATTGAAATGTGCAGAGCTTTTCGATGTCTATGACGTCTATGGTCATCTTGACTACGCTTTAAGATACGGTCCAACGGCAGATAAAAGCTTCAGCTACCGGAAATATTCAGATATACTGGATGAAATTCTAAAAACAGTAATAAATAAAGGAAAAGGAATAGAGATCAATTCTGCAGGCTTTAGAAAAGGTATGACAGGACCCAATCCTGCCGAGTCTATCCTTAAACGATACAGAGAGCTCGGCGGCGAGATTATAACTGTAGGTTCGGACGCCCATTCAACAGTGGAGATCGCAGCTGATTTTGACAGAGCAATAAATGTTCTCCTAAACTGCGGATTTGAACACTATACTATTTTCCGCAAAAGAATCCCCGAACAGATTTCTCTGAAGGATTAAAATACAACGATCACTTGAAAGGAAACTATATTAAATTGGCAGCTAAGGAAAAAATAAAATATTTAGATCTGATCCGGGCAATAAGCTGCGTGATCATCGTCTTTTTTCATTACAGCTATACTTTCTATGAATATGCGATCCCCGGAAAAGGAACAGATTTTTTAAGATTTACAAATGGTGACTGGGGTGGAATATTTGTAGCTATATTTTTTATGATATCAGGAGCCGCTCTTTGGTATAACCACACCGGTCCATTTGGAATCAAAGGTATTTTTAACTTCTATAAAAAACGCGCTTTATCAATTTATCCATACTTTTATACAGCATGGATAATCATGTATGTGATAAATTCAAGAAAACTCGGCATCTGGGACTGGGGCGGTCCAAAGTCAAATTATCTTTTCACTCTTTTCGGAATGGATGGATATTTTTCATACCTCGGACAAAATTATTACTGTCTCGGTGAATGGTTCTTAGGAGCGATAATATGGCTTTATCTCCTCTATCCGCTCCTTGCTTTTGCCTTTAGAAAATTCCGCTGGCCATCGACTGCCATACTTACATTTCTATATGTTTTTAACCTCTATAGAAATAATTTTTCATCAAGTCCTGACAGCAACATATTTATTGTTTTTATAAAATATTATAATTCACATACTCTTATATCCGATAATATGTGCATCTGGACCTGTATGATGAATTTCTGGCTTGGAATGCTCTTTGTAACCTATCGCCAGAAAATAATAAAACTATGGACCGCAGTTTTAAGTGCAGTATCCATAGTTTTCCTTACAATAGTTCCTGTCGCTCTGCCAAAGATAATCGTCTCAACCATTATGGCCTTCGCTTTTTGTCTGATCTTTTCATACATAAGCAATAGATTTGATTTTCCGTCAGAGGACAGTATTCCTAATACAGTAATTAAATTTTTAAGCAAATATTCATACGGAATATTTCTCGTACACCACGTAATACTATATGCTGTCATGGAAAAATTCCGCTATA
>JAIKZC010000473.1 GCA_024682575.1 Lachnospiraceae bacterium
CGGTCATTCCTCCTTTCTCGGTCATACTTAAGACTCCTACTGATTCGGTCCTTCGGTTAGCATGTCCATGTTTCCATGTCCATATCCCTACTATGACCTCTGCTGACTTCTGCGTGTTCAGCACCGCCTCGTTTCCTTGTACGGTGGTTACTCCTTTCAGAGCGTTTCACGCAGACCTCCCTAGGTACCACACGTTTCTTCCTCTCCATCCATCTGCCTCATTTATCATGCATGATTCCGTGTAGTTATTGGGCTTCGACTTGTATAGCAGCCTTACCCTCATGCACAACCTCGTATGAGATTTCTGTACGTCAGACCGGAGATTTGCCCATGGGTTAGTATGTTCCCCACATCCAGCTTCCTTCAGATTCCGCCTCGCGACGGACACCCTTGCTTTCGGCTATATCCTTCCCACTACCGGGCGGATTCGGGACTTTAACTCGTTAGAAACGTGCGCCGCTAGGCGCACTACAAAAAAGAAGGAAGCGTAAAACTTCCTTCTTTTCTATATTTATGAGCATTTATTTCTTACTGATCAATCCTCAAGTTCAAAAGCATTGTGTACAGCGATCATTGCGCGATCTACATCAGCCTCGGCAATAAGAACTGTAACTCTGATCTCGGATGTTGAGATCATATTGATATTTACGTCTGCTCCGTAAAGGGCTTCAAACATCTTTGCAGCAACACCCGGGTTACTCATCATTCCTGCACCTACTACAGAAACCTTTGCAACATCCTTGTTAACATCGATCTTGTGGGCTCTCATCTTTTCCATATTGTCTTCAAGAACCTTAATCGCCTCATCAGCACTATCCTCCGGTACTGTAAAGGAAATGTCCTTTGTGCCGTCACGTCCGATAGACTGAAGGATCATATCAACATTTATATTCTGCTTTGCGATAAGATCAAAAAGTCTGAACGCAATACCCGGTCTGTCCTCAAGTCCAACAACTGAAATTCTGGTAGCATTCTTCTCTGCAGCTACACCACTAACAAGCATTCCTTCCACTTTAACTACCTCCTTGATTGTAGTTCCTTCTGATTCATTTAAGCTTGAGCGTACCACGAGAGGCACGTTATATTTCTTGGCAAGTTCTACTGAACGGTTATGAAGCACACCTGCTCCAAGTGTTGCAAGATCGAGCATTTCATCATAAGTTATCTCTTCCATCTTGCGTGCATTTGGAACGATTCTCGGATCAGCTGTAAATACACCGTCTACATCTGTATAAATCTCACACATATCAGCTCTGAGTGCTGCTGCGAGAGCTACAGCGGTCGTATCCGAGCCGCCACGTCCGAGTGTTGTGTAATCATCATATTTATTCACGCCCTGGAAGCCTGTTATGATAACAATCTTTCTGCTGTCCAGCTCGTGCTGTATACGCTCAGTATCAATTCTCTTAATTCTTGCATTGCCGTATGAGCTTGATGAATGCATGGCAACCTGAAAAGCATTCAGTGAAACCGCCGGTATGTTGAGATAATTGAAAGCCATGCTCATAAGTGCAACAGATGTCTGCTCTCCTGTTGTAAGAAGCATGTCAAGTTCTCTCTTAGGCGGGTTAGGATTAATCTCCTTCGCCATGTTGATAAGTACATCCGTCTGTTTTCCCATTGCCGAAAGTACTACTACTACCTGATTACCTGCGCGGTAATCATCCAGGCATCTTTTTGCCACATTGAAGATACGTTCTTTGTTTGCGACGGATGTTCCGCCAAACTTTTTAACTACCAGCATTTTCCCGGTTCCTCCCTATAAAAGCAGATATATTATTGAAGATTATTATAAAGCCATTTCTTTGATTCTTATGCGGCTTATTACTCCGCCAAGCTTTTCTGCGCGATCATTAAATTCTTTTTCGCTCATTTTTTCTGTAACAAGTCCTGCCTCATCTGCATGTCCTTCCAGACTAACCACTTCTTCAGCATTCATAAGGCTCTTTGCTTTTTCAAGCTTATCAGCAGATACTCTTACGAAAAATTTCTTCTCATCATTTTCAACTGAAGGAAGATCTATCTGCTTTGGATTCCAGTTGAAAATAAGTGTACGACCGATATGTCTTACCTCATCAACAACATCGGATACAACCGCGCTTGCTGTTGGAAGTGAACCTGCTCCTGCTCCGTAGAACATTGCATATCCAAGCATATTGCCATGTACCAAAATCGCATTATAAACACCGTTTACACTGTAAAGCGGTGTGGATGCATCTATAAGGAATGGTGCAACGAGTGCATAGCAATGTTTTTCTCCATCTGTAACCGTCTTTCGGCTTGTTGCAAGGAGCTTTATCTCTCTGCCCATTGCCTTCGCATAATCTATATCTTCCTTGCTGATCTTTGTTATTCCCTCTGTATAGATTTTCTTATAATCAGCAGTTCTGCCATAAGCAAGTGATGAAAGAATTGCAAGTTTTCTGACTGCGTCATATCCTTCTACATCTGCCTCAGGATTTCTTTCAGCATAACCCTTTGCCTGTGCATCTTTAAGAACTTCCTCATAGCTAAGACCCTTTTCTGTCATCTCTGTAAGGATGTAATTGGTTGTGCCGTTAAGGATTCCTGTGATCTCATCAACATCATCGGCAGTTATGGAACTGTTCAAGGGTCTGATGATCGGGATTCCGCCGCCGCAGCTTGCCTCGAAAAGATAATTTACATTATTTGCATGAGCTATAGAAATAAGCTCAGGACCGAACTCAGCAACAAGCTCTTTATTTGAAGTACATACGCTCTTTCCCTCTTCAAGTGCTGCCTTTGTGAATTCATATGCAGGATGAAGACCGCCCATGACTTCTACCACAACTCTTACTTCCGGATCCTTTAAGATAACATCAAAGTCATGTACGATTTTATCCTGAATAGGATCTCCGGGGAAATCTCTCAGATCAAGAACATATTTTATATCAATCTCTTCTTTAGCCTTGTTATTGATAATTTTCTGATTCTTTGCAAGAACTTCTACTACTCCGCTTCCTACTGTACCATATCCGAGTACTGCTATTTTTGTCATTCGTAAAACCATCCTTTCAAAGTTGCTATTTAAAACATTATATTCAGGCAAGACTCTTTCCCAAGATTTTCACTGACTGGACGCCATTCTGTGCATTCATGGCATCTACCATTTTTGAAACATCTTCTGTTTCGCTCAATACCTGTATCGAAATTGTCAGTGAAGCTATACCGTTGATCGGTATGGACTGATGTATTGTAAGTATATTAGCCTTAAATGCCGCTATCGACTTTAATACATCCGATAACAGCCCGGGTTCATCATCCATCTGCACTGAAAGTGTAATTGTCGTTCCTTTTGTTGTATCGTGAAAAGGAAGAATATCATCTTTATATTTATAGAATGAGCTTCTGCTTATTCCGACTGATTCTGTTGCTTCCTGCACGCTGGCAGCCCTTCCGGATTCTATAAGTTTTTTTGCATTGACCACTTTTATGAGCACTTCCGGTATAGCATGCTCAGTAACAAGATAATAATTTTTTCCTTCTTCCAAAATGTCCTCCACTTTGTTCGTACTCAGTGTACAAATGTGCGTCAACGAAAGATATGATATCACAGTATAATTATAAATGCAAGCAGTGAATCAAAATTTCGTTAGTTTTGTATTTTTATCTGTATTTTCTTTACTGATTAATAATTTTAATGGCAGCTAAAAAGACCTTTTGTCGATATATTTATCAACAAAAGGTCTTTTTCTATATATAGCAGCCGGATTACTGAGCTGCTTTTCCTCCGTTTGCCTTCCAAACAAGATAACCATTGATGAAAGGATCGAGATTTCCATCAAGGACGCTATCTGCCTGTGCCACTTCTACACCGGTTCTTAAATCCTTTACAAGCTGATAAGGCTGCAGGAAATATGAACGTATCTGTGAACCCCATGCATTATCCTTTACTTCACCTCTGATCTCAGAAAGTTTCTCTGCATTATTTTCATGAGCAAGCATAAGGAGCTTTGCCTTCAGCATCTGCATAGCCTTATCCCTGTTCTGGAACTGTGATCTCTCGTTCTGACAGGTAACTACTATTCCTGTGGGCAGGTGAGTGATTCTGATGGCAGATGAAGTCTTATTGATATGCTGTCCGCCGGCACCGGATGAACGATAGGTATCAACCCTGATATCCTCAGGCTTAACCTCGATATCGATATCCTCTTCAATATCAGGCATAACATCAAGTGATACGAATGATGTCTGTCTCTTACCCTGAGCATTGAATGGAGATATACGCACAAGACGATGTACTCCCTTCTCTGCCTTAAGATATCCATATGCATTTTCACCATTGATCTGGAATGTAGCACTTTTAAGACCTGCTTCATCACCGTCAAGTGAATCCAGTACCTCAACTGTAAAGCCATGTCTTTCAGCCCATCTGCTGTACATTCTGAAAAGCATGCTGCACCAGTCACAGGACTCAGTACCGCCGGCTCCTGCATTAAGCCTTAAAATGGCATTATCTGTATCATATTCTTCCGAAAGAAGTGTCTTGATCCTTATTTTTTCATATGCTTCACTGAATGACTCATATTCTGATTTGATCTCATCTATCATAGACTCATCATTTTCATCATTCGCCATATCAATAAGGTCAAAGATATCATTAAACTGATTTTCGAGAGTATCGTAAGTCTCTACGTCACCCTTTAAGTCACCAAGTTCTCTTGACTGCTTCTGGCTCTTTTCCGGGTCATCCCAGAATCCGGGCTCAGCCATAAGATGATTGAGCTCATCTATCCTGTTCACCTTATTTTCAAGATCAAGTGAAACTTTAAGCTGCTCAAGGGGCTCTCTGTATTGTTCTAATTCGAGTTTTAAATTATCTAACTCTAACATTTAATTCCTTTCTGAATCCATGATTTATGTCGATCCGTTCAATAGATTACTAAAACAGGTCTGTAAGCGCGGCTGCGCCGCAGACCTGTTTTCCTATATTATTTTTCAGGCCAGGACATTCCCGGGCGTCCATGGCAGTTCTTAAACTTCTTGCCGCTTCCGCAAGGACATGGATCGTTGGGATAAACCTTCTTTTCTACACGCTTCTTAGGTCCCTTTGCTACCGAATCATCCTTATTCGTTCCGGTAACCTTGGCAACCTGTTCTCTTTCAACCTTCTGCTCAATTCTGATGTGCATAAGGAGTCTTACGGTGTCTTCCTTTATCGCACTTGTCATTGAATCGAACATCTCAAATCCTGCTGTACGATATTCAACTACAGGATTCTTCTGTGCAAATGCCTGAAGTCCGATACCCTGTCTTAACTGCTCCATATCATCGATATGATCCATCCATTTACGGTCAATTACCTTAAGCAGAACCACACGCTCGATTTCACGGAGATGCTCAGGTTCAGGGAACTCAGCCTCTTTACTTTCATAATATTTAACAGCCTGTTCCTTAAGTCTCTGAACAAGCTCGCCCTTATTAAGACCCTTGATATCTGGGCTCTTAACCGGTGCAAGAGGTACTATCGGAATAAGCAGCTCATTGAGTTCCTTAAGATCCCAGTCATCAGGTCTCTGATCCTCTCCGATACAGGTATCAACAGCGCTTTCAACAATATCAGTGATCATCTTATAGATAGAATCTCTCATTGATTCGCCGTTAAGAACTTTATTTCTCTCTGCATAGATGATCTCTCTCTGATCGTTGTTTACTGCATCGTAATCAAGGAGGTTCTTTCTTATGCCAAAGTTGTTATCCTCTATCTTCATCTGAGCCTTTTCAATGGCTCTTGTAAGCATTCCGTGTTCGATCTGCTCACCCTCAGGTACGTTAAGTGCCTCAAAGGCAGCCATAAGTCTCTCTGAACCGAAAAGTCTCATAAGATCGTCTTCAAGTGAGATATAGAATCTGGAAACACCGGGGTCTCCCTGACGTCCGGCACGTCCGCGAAGCTGATTATCAATTCGTCTGGACTCATGTCTCTCTGTACCTATGATCATAAGACCGCCCGCAGCTCTTGACTCTTCATCAAGCTTGATATCAGTACCACGACCAGCCATGTTTGTAGCGATGGTTACTGCTCCATGCTGACCTGCCTGAGCAACGATCTCAGCCTCAAGCTCATGGAACTTCGCATTGAGGACATTATGCTTGATACCTCTTTTCTTAAGAAGAGCGGAAAGCTCCTCAGAGGCTTCGATAGTGATCGTACCAACCAGGATAGGCTGACCTGTCTCATGTATACGGACTATCTCGTCAACAATAGCCTTGAGCTTTTCTTTCTTTGTCTTAAATACTGCATCCTGGAGATCTTTTCTCGCAATGGGCTTATTAGTAGGAATAGTGATAACGTCCATGCTGTAGATCTCACGGAATTCTCTTTCCTCAGTTGCAGCAGTACCTGTCATTCCTGCTTTTTTATCAAATTTATTAAAGAAGTTCTGGAATGTGATGTTAGCTAAAGTCTTGCTTTCTCTCTTTACCTTAACATGCTCTTTTGCTTCTATAGCCTGATGAAGACCGTCTGAATAACGACGCCCCGGCATGATACGTCCGGTAAATTCATCAACAATAAGAACCTCATCATCCTTTACTACATAGTCCTTATCACGGAACATAAGATTGTGAGCTCTGAGTGCGAGGATGATACAATGCTGTATCTCGAGGTTTTCAGCGTCGGCAAGGTTCTTGATATGGAAGAATTTCTCAACCTTTGCCACACCCTGCTCTGTAAGGTTAACAACCTTATCCTTTTCATTTACGATAAAGTCACCTGTCTCCTCTATTTCAGTTCCCATGATGGCATCCATCTTTGTAAGCTCATCAACGGAAGCTTCACCACGTTCAAGCTGTGTTGCAAGAATATCACAGGCTTCATATATCTTTGTTGATTTTCCGCTCTGTCCGGAAATAATAAGAGGTGTACGCGCCTCATCAATAAGAACCGAGTCAACCTCATCGATGATGCAGTAATGAAGTCCGCGGAGAACAAGCTGTTTTTTATAGATTACCATGTTGTCTCTAAGGTAATCGAAACCAAGCTCATTATTTGTTACGTATGTGATATCGCACGCATAGGCTGCCTGACGTTCTTCACTTGTCATACCGTTAAGAACAACACCGACCTTGAGTCCTAAGAACTCATGGATCTGACCCATCCACTCCGAGTCACGCTTAGCAAGGTAATCATTTACTGTTACAATATATACACCCTTTCCTTCAAGTGCATTAAGATATGCAGGAAGTGTTGATACAAGGGTCTTACCTTCACCAGTTCTCATTTCGGCGATACGTCCCTGATGAAGGATGATTCCACCGATTATCTGTACAGGGAAATGCTCCATATTGAGCACACGACGACCTGCCTCCCTGACTACCGCATAGGCCTCAGGCATTATCGAATCCAGACTCTCTCCGTCTGCAATTCTCTTCTTAAATTCTCTTGTCTTATCTTTAAGTTCTTCATCAGAGAGCGCAACCATCGATTCACGAAGTGACAGTATCTTGTCTACTATAGGCTGAATACGCTTAAGTTCGTGCTGACTGTGTGTTCCGAAAATTTTCGTAAAAATACTCATTTATAAAAGCCCTTCTATGCCTTTCTTTAGTTATTCCGTTTATATTTCAAAGCGGTTTTGACCACTTTGTTATTCTCCCGACATGATCCCACTCATCAAGTCCGCATAAACTCTGTTTAAACGGTTAAATCATGTTCTTTTTCGCATAACTAATTCATTCTACCAAAATTAATTTACTATTTCAATATTAATATTGTTACCGCTAAATGGACTAATTATGAACAAGAGATATTTTCAAAAATATCGTTATTCTAAAACGTATACGTTTTGGTGACTTCGCCTATTACGCCGTTCGCCTCAAAGTTCCTACGAGGAACGCTCTCGCTTTGGGCTCCGACGCAGCGGTAGATAATGCCGCAAAAAACGCGGGCATAACTGCCGGCGTCTCGCACAATCCTCTTTAGGAACATTTGAGGTTCGCGGCTCCGGTTTACATTTTTAGTTTTTCTTTTTAGTAAAACTAATTAGTGAAAATGTAAGTTGTTCGGATTATCTGTTTCCAAAAGAGGGGTCATGAAAAACGCCGGTCCTTGTTCCGCGTATTTTGCGGAACTAGTACCGCTGCGATTTTTCTTTTGCAGCGAGAGCGTCCCTCGTTGGAAACAGATAAGCCGAATAACGCAACAGGCGAAAAACTAAAACGAAAAACTAACTATTTATACATGACCTCTGCTTCTATCCGCTCGTCGGTAACTATGGTCGTTTCTGTTAATTCTTCTCCGGTCTTTGAATTGACCCATACTGCAGTGAGACCTTCCTTTTCTTTTATATAGGGAAGTTCTCCCAACTCCGAACCGTAGGAATAACCATAATAAGGATCTCTATTTGCAAAATCTCCCACAAAATGTACCGTACAGAGTTTTCCATTATCCTTAAATATCTTGTCAAACAACTCTTTCCTGCTCTTTATAAAATCGGCTATCTTTTCTATTTCCTCAGCCGTTGATTCAGGTGTGGAAGTCCATCTCATCATATCCATTCTGTCGTCTATCTCAGAGTATTCGTTATTATTCCAGCCTTCATTTTCTATATAATCGTTAAGCATCGGCTCCATGACATTGCAATACTCCTCATAGACCTTGTCTCTGTACTCTTCACAATTCATAAAGAGGTTGTAGAAAATCCTGGTGCCATTTCCATGATTTGTGAGATAAGTCAGCCTTCCTACATCATCAAGTTCTCCCGGCATCAGATTCTCGAGTGTCTTATCGTAATCCCAGGGTGGTCCTGCATGAAGGAGCGGATCTACCGCATCCGAATATTTATAGAAAAATGAACTCGTGGCCCCGGATGCCTCATTATCGACAAATTCTTCCAAAAGATACTTGTCGGCAAAGCTTTTAAGGTCTATAAGATTGGAGACATCTCCGCCTTCAGCCGCTGTCTTCTCTATTTTGTTAACAAGATCCGCTATATAATCTACTTCTTCCTTAGAAGCTATTTCCGGACTCCTGATGCAATATTTTTCTCCGGAAACGGTTCTGAATCTTGAAGGGAATCGTTCATATCTTTCTTCATAATTCTTCTCTATCAAATATCCGCCGCTAATATCTGTCGGGTTTCTGTCGAGGTCAAAGGCTCTTCTCTCTCCCGGTGAATCGGCACTTACAACTGTCTGCGGATAGCTGGAGGTTTTTTTAGAATTAAGCTGTTCATTCTGTATATCAAGATCCTCTATATCCACATTTCCCGATGCGACCTGCACCTTTTCACTTAATTCATAAATCCCATTGTATTTGCCGTTAAGATAAAGATCCACATAAACTGAAGATGTAGTCTCCTTAAAGCCCATCGCTTTTGCAAATCCATTCACCGTCTTGTTTCTGATATTTGATTTATCCAGACAATTTGCAAGAAGCACCCATTTATCTGAGGATTTGAGTCCACATAGTGAGTGAGGCTCATTCAATTTAACTCTATAGGGCTTTTTTTCAAGCTCCCAGCTGGTATTTCCCCTGCCCTTGAGGCTTGCGATCTCACCCTGGTACTCAAGGCCGCCCTCACTGTTATAAAGGCAGAGTTTTCCGGCTTCCTGATAAGTTTTATCAGCATTTATCTTTTCCATACTGCCGGATTCTGTCTCTATGAACATCGACGCAACATTCTCCGACTGCATATATTGGAAAATGTGTCTTTCTGTTTCATTTCCATTTTCGTCCATAAATTCCATATAATAGCTTTCAAATGAGTTAAGACCTTGAGCCAGCCTTTCCCCGCTTTTCTGCTCGAATTTATTTCCGTTGATATCTTCGAATACTATTTTTTCACATCCCGAAAATTCTATGGTCGATCTTTCCAGATCAGCATTTGACGGAATAAAAAGATACCAGGTATCCGAGCTGTGGTGCTCATCATAATAAAGATTTATATAATTGCCGCTTCCGTTTAAATTAAAGCTTAACATTTCCGGAAGCGAGGAAGCGTTCGAAGCCGACTCTTTCTTTTCTATTCTGTATACTGCAAAAATAACTATTATAATAAGAAAGAGACTTATTAAAGCTGTAAATCTCTTTTTTATAAATTTCATCTGATATAACTCCTTAATCAACCGGTAATTATAACCTTCTTCTGTCCTCTGCGGTATAAGCAATATTTGCCTTAAATCCGCAACTAATTAAACATTATAACACGCATTCTCTTTTTATGCTTCCTTGACCTTTGCCCTTAATAATGATATATTTTTAACAAAGCGTTTTTACGCAAATATTAAGTTTTTTGGAGCTTAACTCCAAATCATATTTCAGGAGGAAACAATGGGCAAGCATTTTGAAAACCTGATAGCTCAGGTAAAAAAGTATCCTATGAAGAAACTTTCTGTTGCCGCAGCAGCAGACTCTAATGTTCTTTCAGCCGTAAAAGAAGCAAAGGAAAAAGGTATTGCTGATGCAGTTCTTTTCGGAGATGAAGCAAAGATCAAAGAGATCGCAGCTGAGATCGGAATGGACGCATCACAGTTTGAGATCCACGATATCGCAGATCCCGTAGAGGCAGCTCACGAAGCAGTAAAACTGGTTCATGACGGCGGTGCCGAGATGTACATGAAAGGTCTCCTTTCAACAAAAGATTTTCTTAAGAGCATTCTTGATAAAGAAGTCGGCCTCAGAACAGATAAAAAACTTTCTCACGTTTGTGTATTTGAAATAAAAGGCATCGACAGACTTCTTTTCCTTACAGATGTTGCATTTCTTCCCTATCCCACACTTGAAGACAAGGTAGATATAATTGCAAACACCGTTGAAGTTGCAAATGCATGCGGAATTGATATGCCCAAGGTTGCACCTCTTGCAGCTGTAGAAGTAGTCAACCCCAAAATGCCCGAGACTGTTGAAGCAGCTGAACTCGTAAAAATGAACGAGGAAGGCAAGATCAAAGGTTGTATCGTTGACGGACCTCTTTCTGTAGATATGGCTTTAAGCCACGAGGCATGCGTACATAAGAATGCGCTCGACAGAAAGATCACAGGCGATGCAGATATCTTCCTTTTCCCTGATATCCATGCCGGCAACATTGCTTATAAATTCATCGTACATACAACAGAATTCTTAAACGGATGCATACTTACAGGAACCAGAGCTCCTGCAATCCTTACATCCCGTTCAGACAGCACAGAGACCAAGCTTAACTCTATAGCACTTGCATCTGTTGTTGCTGAACATCTTAAGAATCAATAAAAACAAACTTAATTTCAGGAGGTAATTTTTAATGTCAATCAAATCACTGATCATTAACCCGGGTTCTACTTCCACTAAAATTGCTGTTTTCGAAGATGAAACAATGCTTTTTGATAAAACTCTCCGTCACACTAACGAAGAGATAGCTCAGTTTGATCACATTATAGATCAGATGGATTTCAGAAAGAATATCATCCTTGATTTCCTTAAGGAGCAGAACTTCGATTTAAATAGTCTCAATGTCTGCGTAGGTCGTGGTGGTCTTGTAAAGCCCATCATTGGCGGTACTTACACAGTAAATGAAGCTCTTTCAGAAGACCTTAAAAAGGGTGTTCAGGGTGAACACGCATCAAACCTCGGCGGACTTCTCGCGCGTGAGATAGGCGATCCCCTTGGTATCCCTTCTTATATCGTAGATCCTGTAGTTGTTGATGAAATGCAGCCCGTTGCAAGAATCTCCGGATGTCCTGAAATTCCGAGAACTGCTGTAGGTCACCCGCTTAACCAGAAGGCTATGGGCCGTAAATATGCAAAAGAGATCGGCAAGAAATATGAGGATTTAAATCTTGTCATCGTTCACATGGGCGGCGGTGTTTCCTGTGCAGCTCACGATCACGGCAAGATGATCGATATTTTCAATGCTCTTGACGGAGATGGTGCTTTTTCACCTGAAAGAGCCGGCGGCGTACCTGTAGGCGGTCTTATAAAGCTCTGCTTCTCAGGAAAATATTCAGAGGCTCAGGTAAGAAAGATGTTCGTTGGTGAAGGCGGACTTAACGCATATCTCCACAATAACAGCATGCAGGAATGCGAAAAGATGATGAACGACGGTGACAAGAATGCTGAGACCGTTGTAAACGCATTCATCTATCAGATTGCAAAGAATATCGGCTCCATGGCTACCGTACTTAAAGGAAAGGTTGACCAGATCATCCTTACCGGCGGTATCGCTTATGAAAGCTATATCACAGACGGTATCAAGGAAAGAGTATCCTTCATCGCTCCTGTAACTGTTTACAAGGGAGAGGATGAGCTTCTTGCTCTGGCTCAGGGTGCTCTCCGTGTTCTTAACGGCGAAGAAGAAGCTAAGATCTACGAATGATCATCAGTACCAGATATATTTAATTTGATAAATAAAAAGGCGTTCGATCAATTTGATCGAACGCTTTTTCATATTATTCTTCTTTTGCCTTTGCCATGATTGTCATGTCACGTGTGATAGGCGTGTTTTCATCTATTATCTCACCGGTATCCACATCATACCAATAGTCTTCATTTCCCTTTGTAGCATAATCATAAGGCATGTATTCAAGAGTATCACCGTCACATATACCTATATAACAGCTATGGCTCTCATTATTTCTGGGGAAGTACAAAATATGCATTTCTTCATTATCAACCCATATCCTGTCTGTAAACTCTTTTCTTTCGCTTATATAGTCCTTAAGCTGTTGGATCCACTCCTTATTCTCGTTTCTGCCATATCCCCAGCGTTCTTCATCCATTTCATGATCATTATTTATGATTTCCGTAAGATCATCAATTATGCCGCCATCTCTGACCAGCTCATCCAGATATGGTGAAAGCCTCTTTATATAGTTTTCCTTAACCCTGTTCAGGAAATCTGAATTGTTTCTGTAAAGATTAAAGAAAAGAACCGTACGTCCTGCGTGTGATGTAAGGAAATTCAATGTATTTGTCTGGCTCATGAGCCTATTGGAATTCTTTCCAAAGGTTTTATCATAATCCCATGGGGGACCGGCATATATCAGCTTATCTATCTTATCAATATCTTTATAGAAATAAGAACTTGTAGATCCTGCAGCATCATTCTTTGAAAACTCTTCTATCAGGAATTTATCAGCGAAGCTTTCCAGATCAATAACTTGAGAAATATCAGCATCATTTTCTCTGATCAGTTCATCTATAAGTTCAAATTTATCCGCTATATAATTGACTTCATCCATAGAAGCATATTCCGGACTTTTTATTACATAACTTTCTCCGGATGATGTTGTGAATTTACTGATCGAGCTGCCATATTTTTCTCCATAATCCCTTTCAACAAGATATCCTCCTGTTATATCATCCGGGCTTATTATATCAAGTCCTGTTCTTTTTGACCCGTCATCTGCAGAAACAGTAGTAGTTTCTACTGTTTCCAGCATTGCACTGTTTACCTGACTATTCTCATGATCTAAGTCTGTCAGGTTCAGCCTGTTAGGCTCTATACTGGCCTTGGCCTCTATCTGATAGAGACCGTTATATAAACCGTTAAAATAAAGTTCTGCATAAGTAGTTTCAGGTACTGCCCTCATTCCCAGCGCATTTGCCATTCCGAAAACTATTGAATTTCTCATAAGTGAATGATCCATTCCATTGCTCTGGAGCACCCATTTATCAGATATATTCATTCCAAACAAGGAAGCAGGTTTCGAAAAACGTATCTGATAGGTCTTTTTTTCTATCTGCCATGAGGTATTGCCATGCCCTTTAAGATATTTATACTGATCTGCAAACTCTACCGTTCCATCTGCTCTATATATAATGGTATTTCCGGTTTCTCTGTATTCTTTATCGACATGGACATTATCCATTGTGCCGTCGTCAGTGTTTATAAATACAGTTGGAAGATTTTCAGCCTGCATAAAGGTAAGCCTGCCCTCTTCAACCAGCTGACCCTGACTGTAAAAATCTGCAGTATATTCTTTGTCTATTGTGATCTTTTTTAATGATCCGTTATCTTTAAGATTAATGACCTCGCTTGCTTCTGAATCCATAAGAACGAGTTCATCTGCACCAGAGAAAAATATATGCGTATCTGCAAGGTTGGCACAGGAAGGCAGGAATATATAGTGTCCTCCGGCATTTTCCTTATCATCATCATATTTATCAGTCCAACAGTTTATAGTCGTTCCATCAAGATTCCCATTAAGATCTGTATAAAGACTAGTGAAACAGGATTCTCCATTTTCCAGATACTGGCTCTGGTCAAGTTTAACTTTTACGATCGCAGATACACCTATGAAAGCAATGAGTAAGATAATGATTCCGATCAGTTTTCTTTTCGACAAATTATATACCTCCAAATTCAAAAGCGCCCTATCCATCAAGGAGGGCACACTCCTATTCAGAACAAGGCGCATCACCGAGGGGGTCTCCTCGGAGGCACAGGCTCATAGAGCCCATACATTTCGATATTATACTACATTAATATTGTTAAAACAAGAGATTTGACCTTATCAAAATTTCTATATTTAATATATCAAATGTCGAAATTTTTGCCATGGAACTGTTGATTCCATGGCAAAATATTTTTAAGAATATTTAATTAACTCTTATTAAGCTTCTTTAGCTTCGTTTGCTGCAAGAATCTTCTTGGTGAGCTCAGGAACTACCTTGTTAAGGTCTCCAACAACACCATAATCAGCTACTTCAAAGATAGGAGCATTCTCATCTTTATTGATAGCGATGATGATATCAGACTCTTCCATACCTGCAACGTGCTGGATAGCACCGGAAATACCGATTGCGAAGTATACGTGAGGTCTTACAGTCTTACCTGTCTGGCCTACCTGCATCTCCTTCGGCATCCAGCCTGAGTCTACAACTGCTCTTGAGCATGATACTGTTCCGTGAACAGCCTCAGCAAGCTCTTCAAGAAGCTTGAAGTTCTCAGGTGAGCCAACACCACGACCGCCGGAAACAAGAACCTTTGCTGCAGAAATATCAGCAACAGTTGAAACTTCCTTAACGATCTTCTCGATAGTTACATACTTATTATCAGGTGTAAAACCAGGATTGTACTCAACTATCTCTGCCTTTGCGCCCTTGTTGGGAGCGATCTTCTGCATAACGCCTGGACGTACTGTAGCCATCTGAGGGCGGTGTCCTGGGCATGCGATAGTAGCGATAGTATTTCCGCCGAATGCAGGACGGGTCATGAGAAGCTGCTTATGAAGCTGCTCATCTTCATGTCCGGGAACTGCCTGAAGCGGGAAATCACCGATATCAAGCTTAGTACAGTCAGCTGTAAGACCTGTATGAACTCTTGCTGAAACGCGAGGACCAAGGTCACGTCCGATAGCTGTTGCACCTACAAGCATGATCTCAGGCTTGTACTCATTTATAACAGATGTAAGAGCATGAGCATAAGGCTCTGTTCTGTAATCCTTTAATTCAGGGTCATCTACAAGGATAACTCTGTCTGCGCCGTACTCTGCAAGCTCATCACAAAGTCCCTTAACGTCTGAACCGATAAGAACTGCAGTTACTGTCTTAGTATCAATATCATTGCTGAGCTCTCTTGCCTTACCAAGTAATTCAAGAGCGATCGGGCTTAACTTATTGTCAACCTGCTGAGCAAAGATAAATACTCCTTTATATTCTTCCAAACTCATTTTGTTTTTTCCTCCAAACTCATAGTCTATCAAATCTTCAGATTACATGCTGTTCTGCGAGAGTGTCAAAGATATAACCTGCACCTTCCTCATCAGAGTCAAATGTTCTGATCTTTGTAGGATCCTTTACCTTTGCAACTTTATCGGAAGCCTTTGCGATCTTCGTAGGTGAACCGTTAAGACCAACGCTGTCGTCATTAAGGGTATCAAGATCAGCTCTTCCAAATGTAACGATCTTTTCATCTTTATTGTCGATTGCATCAAAAATTCCGCCCGGAATCATGTAACGAGGCTCATTGAGCTCTGCAAGTGCAGTAAGAAGGCAAGGCATCTTAGCCTTGAGGATATGATATCCGTCATCATACTGTCTCTTTACAGTGATTTCCTTAGCTGCCTCATCAACCTTGATGATCTCCTGTGCATAGGAAATGATAGGAAGGTTAAGGTGCTCAGAAATCTGAGGTCCAACCTGAGCTGTATCACCGTCGATAGCCTGACGACCTGTGATGATGATATCATAGTCGAGCTTTCTGAGTGCAGCTGCTATAGTTGAAGATGTAGCCCATGTATCAGCACCGCCGAGAACACGGTCTGTAACAAGTACGCCCTTATCAGCGCCCATTGCAAGTGCTTCTATAAGTACAGCAGAAGCTTTAGGAAGTCCCATTGTTACAACAGTAACTTCTCCGCCATACTGATCCTTAAGGCGAAGTGCAGCCTCAAGACCGGCTTTGTCATCCGGGTTCATAATTGCGAGCATAGCTCCTCTGTCGAGGGTTCCGTCCGGCTTAAATTTTACGCCGCCCTTTGTGTCCGGAACCTGCTTAACACACACAACGATTTTCATTTATATTATCCTCCATTACTAGTGAGACGTTTATACGTACTCCTGCTTGGCTGTATTTATAAGTTGCGATTATTTAAGCAATGCGCCTGAGATTACCATTCTCTGAACTTCAGAAGTTCCTTCATAGATCTCGGTAATCTTAGCGTCTCTCATCATACGCTCTACTTCGTACTCTCTGATATAACCGTAACCACCGTGGAGCTGAACAGCCTTAGTTGTAACATCCATAGCAACCTGTGCTGCAAAAAGCTTTGCTGTTGCAGCTTCTACTGAATATGTGCTCTGAGTTCTCTTAGCCTCAGCTGCCTTGTAAACAAGAAGCTTAGCTGCCTCAACCTGAGCTGCCATCTCAGCAAGCTGGAACTGGGTGTTCTGGAATGCTCCGATTGCTCTGCCGAACTGTTTTCTCTCTTTTACATAAGCAATTGTTCTCTCTAAAGCGCCCTCTGCAATACCAAGTGCCTGAGCAGCGATACCGATACGTCCGCCGTCAAGAGTGTGCATAGCGATCGGGAAGCCCTTGCCCATAGGTCCTAAGAGATTGTCCTTCGGGATTCTGCAATCCTGGAAGATAAGCTCATATGTGGATGAACCACGGATACCCATCTTGTTCTCTTTTGTACCGAATGTGAATCCGGGTGTATCCTTTTCAACGATGAATGCTGAGAACTTCTTAACCTTACGGCCTCTCTTCTCTTCAACGCTTGTGTAAGCAATTACAATGTAAATATCAGCTTCTTTACCGTTTGTGATGAAGCACTTTGATCCGTTAAGAACCCACTCATCACCGTCAAGAACTGCCTTTGTCTGAACGCCCTGTGCGTCAGTACCTGCTCCGGGCTCTGTAAGTCCGAATGCACCGAGCTTCTCGCCCTTTGCAAGGGGTACAAGGTACTTCTGCTTCTGCTCTTCTGTACCATATGTAGCAATAGGATCACAGCAAAGTGATGTATGTGCTGATACGATAACGCCTGTTGTACCGCAAACCTTTGAAAGCTCCTCTACGCACATTACATATGTTAAAGGATCACATCCCTGGCCGCCGTACTGCTTATCGATCGGGATACCCATGAAGCCGTATTTCTGCATCTTTTCAACGGTATCACGAGGGAATACCTCTGTCTCGTCAACTTCGATTGCTCTCGGCTTTACTTCTTTTTCAGCGAAATCTCTGAAAAGGTCTCTGGCCATTTCATGTTTCTGGTCTAACTGAAATTCCATCTCTGATTTTCCTCCATTGTTATAATAGTAATCCCATGGGCAGGATCAGATATTGATCTGCCCATGAGCAATAGACATATGATTAAAGTTTGTCAACAGGTGTCTTTGTCCTGTCTTCATTGTACTTGTAGAATCCGATTCCGCTCTTAACACCGAGGTGCTTACCACGAACCATCTTACGAAGGAGTGTGCATGCACGATACTTGGAATCACCGGTCTCATTGTAGATAACGTCCATGATAGCAAGAACGATATCAAGTCCGATGTAATCACCGAGCTCAAGGGGTCCCATAGGATGGTTGCAGCCAAGCTTCATAGCTGAATCGATACCTTCGATATCAGCGATTCCGTCAGCATAAACCTGGATACCTTCGTTGATCATAGGAACAAGGATTCTGTTTACAACAAATCCCGGAGCCTCGTTAACCTGTACAGGTGTCTTTCCAAGCTTCTCAGAGATCTCAACAACCTTGTCGATATCAGCCTGAGGTGTATTGATGCCTGCGATAACCTCAACAAGCTTCATTACAGGAGCCGGATTGAAGAAATGCATTCCGATGATAGGCTTCTGAAGACCATTTCCGATCTCAGTGATGGAAAGTGATGATGTATTTGAAGCAAAGATGCAGTCAGGGTTCTTTACGATATTCTCCTGAAGATCCTTGAATGTGGACTTCTTGATATCCATAACTTCAAGAGCTGCCTCAACTACGAGATCAGGATCAACAGCCTGGCTGTTAAGGCCTGTCTGGATCTTGTTTAAGATCTTATCAGCATCTTCCTGAGCCATCTTTCCTTTTGCTATTCTCTTATCGAAGCCCTTCTTGATGTTGTTCTTACCGCCATCAGCGAACTCCTGCTTAATGTCACAAAGGTAAACCTTTTCAACTTCATCACACTGTGCAAATGCCTGTGCGATTCCGCGTCCCATTGTACCTGCTCCAATGACTGCTACTTTCATTGTAATTTTTCCTCCATTTTTATTTATAGTATCAAAACTCAGTTTTAAGCGTTTTTGAAATCAACATGCTTAACCTTTGCCGGATCGTCTTTCTTTCTTAAGAAGTTAGCCATGCCTTCCTTCTGATCCTCTGACTCGAAGCATGAACCAAAGAGTTTCTCTTCGATCTCAATAGCCTTGTCGATGTCAACCTGAAGACCATCATTGATAGCTTTCTTGCAAGCTCTTACTGCGATCGGTGCATTCTGAGCTATTGTTGAAGCCATCTTCTCAGCTGTAGGAAGAAGTTCTTCCTGGCTTACTACCTGGTTCACAAGACCGATTCTCAAAGCTTCGTCAGCCTTAATGTTTCTTGCTGTGTAGATAAGCTGTTTAGCCATTCCGGGGCTTACAAGACGTGCAAGTCTCTGTGTTCCGCCGAAACCAGGTGTGATTCCGAGACCAACCTCGGGCTGTCCGAATACTGCATTGTCTGAGCAGATTCTGATATCACAGCTCATAGAAATCTCGCATCCGCCGCCAAGAGCGAATCCGTTGATAGCTGCGATAACAGGGATCGGGAAAGTCTCGATCTTACGGAAAATGTCATTTCCCTTCTTACCGAAAGCTTCTCCCTCAGCCTTTGTAAGTGAGCTCATCTCACCTATATCAGCACCTGCAACGAAAGACTTATCGCCTGCACCTGTAAGAACAAGGCAGCGAACTGTATTTACATCAACCCCGTCAAGCACTGCATTAAGGTCATCAAGAACCTCAGAATTAAGTGCATTTAATGCCTTGGGACGATTGATAGTGATAACTGCGATTTTATCTTTTACTTCGTAATCTACGAATCCCATCTGCTTCTCACCTTTCTGCTTATTCGTAAGCTTTAACAACTGTTGCGCATCCCATTCCGCCGCCGATGCAAAGTGTAGCAAGACCTGTCTTTGCTCCGGTTCTCTCCATGTTGTGAAGAAGTGTAACGAGGATACGTGCACCTGATGCACCAACAGGATGTCCAAGTGCGATAGCGCCACCTGCTACGTTAAGCTTTGAAAGATCAAAGTTAAGATCCTTACCAACTGCTACGCTCTGTGCTGCGAAAGCTTCATTAGCCTCATAAATATCGAAATCATCGATAGTCATGTTGAGTTTCTTCATAACCTTCTTTGTAGCTGCTGTAGGTCCAACACCCATGATTGAAGGATCAACACCTGCAAGAGCTCCGCCGCAGAATACAGCCATAGGCTTAACACCAAGCTCCTTAGCCTTCTCTTCTGTCATAACAACAACTGCTGCTGCACCGTCGTTGATTCCTGAAGCATTACCTGCTGTTACATATCCATCAGGATTGATAGTTCTTAACTTAGCAAGCTTCTCAAGGTTTGTATCACGACGAGGACCTTCGTCTGTGTCGAATACAACTGTTTCTTTCTTTTTCTTTATCTCTACAGGAACGATCTCTTTCTTGAACCATCCCTCATCAATAGCGTGAACAGCCTTCTGCTGTGAGTTGTAAGCAAACTCATCAAGCTCTTCTCTTGTAAGCTTCCACTGCTCTGCAACATTATCTGCAGTCTTGATCATGTGATAATCATTGAATGCATCCCAAAGAGCATCCTTGATCATTGTGTCAACAAGTGTGCTGTTGCCCATTCTATAGCCATAACGTGCTTTTTCAAGAGCAAAAGGAGCCATTGACATGTTTTCCATACCACCAGCTACAACGATATCAGCATCGCCTGCCTCTATCATCTGTGCAGCCATATTTACGCAGTTAAGACCGGAACCGCAAACAACGTTTGCTGTAACGGCGGGTACCTCAACAGGAAGTCCTGCACCTATTGAAGCCTGACGTGCTACATTCTGTCCAAGTCCTGCCTGGATAACGCATCCCATGTAAACATGATCAACCTTCTCTGCCGGCACACCTGCTCTCTTCAATGCCTCTTTGATAACGATCGAACCGAGCTGTACAGCCGGTGTTGTGGAGAGTGATCCTCCCATTGTTCCGATAGCAGTTCTGCATGCGCCTGCAAGCACAATCTTTTTTGCCATAAACCTAATGCCTCCTTTTGTCTGACTTTGTTATTTTTTTATCAGTCCATTCATCATAATAACATAGCGAACCGATGAATGCAATATAAGTTTGTGAAAAAACTATCATTTTTATTTTAAAATAGAAAAGCCGATCGGAAATTTCTTTCCGATCAGCTTATTTTTTTCAACTGTCAATAATGTATAAAAGCATTGCGAACCCCTCTTTTCGCTGGACAGAGTCCTTAATTATCGGGCTCTATCAGTCCATAAGTATTACCTTTTCTTCTGTACACTACATTGACTTCATCTGTCTCTGCGTTTCTGAAAACGTAAAAGCTGTGTCCAAGAAGTTCCATCTGAACGCAGGCATCTTCCGGATACATTGGCTTTATACCGAATTTCTTTGTTCTGACGATCTTGATCTCATCATCATCATCGAAATCCCTGTCAATATATTCCTGCTTGAATGAACCACTGCCCTGCGATCTGTCGATTATTTTCTTTTTATACTTTTTAAGCTGTTTCTCTATTATCTCTTCAACCAGGTCGATTGAAACATACATGTCATTGCTGACCTGCTCTGATCTGATGATGCTTCCCTTAACAGGGATCGTCACCTCGATCTTGTGTCTTTCCTTCTCAACACTTAAAGTAATGTTTACCTCAGTGTCAGGTGAAAAATAGCGCTCAAGTTTGTTCATCTTCTCCTCTACTGCTGACCTGAGCCCCGGTGTAACATCAATATTCTTTCCGGTAATTGCAAAACGCATAAGACCACATCCTTTTCTGATAGATTTGCCGCTCTACGGCACACTGTCAAAATGCACATAATCCTTTCTTTTACCTTCGTCATTTTGTGAAATTATTATAACACACTGTCGGTCTAATTACAATCCGGAAGTTCCGTAACTTCTTCAAGAACTTTTACAAAATTTTCAAGCCCTTTTCTGTCTTCTTCATCGAAACGGTTTAATACAGGGCTGTCTATATCAAGCACTGCCACTACTTTTCCATTCTTATGTATCGGAACCACTATCTCAGAATTCGAGGCACAGTCGCAGGCTATATGCCCCGGGAATTCATGTACGTTATTAACGAGCATGGATTCATCCCTTTCCACTGCTGTTCCGCAGACTCCCTTTCCTGTCTGGATCCTGATACAGGCGACCTTTCCCTGGAAAGGGCCTAAAAGCAATGAATTATTATCCATAATGTAAAAGCCTGCCCAGTTCAGATCATCCATTCTTTCTTTTATCAGTGCTGATGCATTTGAAAATACCGGGATAAAATTACGCTCTTCTTCCGCCAGTGATCTAAGCTGCTCAGCCATTAATTTGTAGTCTGTCATTTTCCCATCCTTTTCCATATCAATTATCTGCAAATGCCATTATCTCATGGCACTGTTATACTCGTTAACAGGTTTAACTCAATTTCTTATACATGTGATTTCCGAGCATCTGTATTATCTGTACGAATGCAATAAGCACGATGGAGCAGACGACAAGATATTCCGTCTTATACTGCTGATAGCCGTATCGTATCGCTATATCTCCTATTCCGCCGCCGCCAACAGTTCCTGCCATTGCAGAATATCCTATAAGTGATATTATCAAAAGTATCACGCCATTAAGCATTCTCGGGATCGACTCCTTGACATAAACCCTTATCAGTATCTGAAAATTCGACGCCCCAAAGGATTTTGCCGCCTCTATGACTCCCGGGTCAGTTTCCCTGAGACTGGTCTCAAACACTCTCGCTATATAAGGAATCGCTGAAACTGTTAACGGAACTATCGACGCCGTGGTTCCGATCGATTTCCCAACCATCATCCTTGTAAAAGGAATAAGGATCACCAGCAGGATTATGAAAGGAAAGCTTCTGAATACATTGACGATGAAACTCAATGTCTCATAGATGACCTTATTCGGCTTAAGACCGTCAGAAGCAGTAAGTGTAAGTATTATTGCAGGTATGAAACCTAAAATAACAGAAAAAAGTGTCGACCAGAAAACCATATATAGTGTCTGCCTGAACGCAGTGGCAATGATCTCTCCCATTCCTGTTGTCGATAAAATTCCAGCCATTTTTTCACCTCTTTATATCAATTCCCAGGTAACATTTTGTGAATCCAGAAATCTGCACGCTTTTTCCAGATATTTTTCATCCATGTTCAGAACCAGACTTCCGTATACATCTTCCCTGAAATCCTCAAGTCTGGCCCAGCAGATATTAAATTCTGCATCCAGCTCTTTTGCCATCTGCGTTACTATCGGGCGCTGATTTCCCTCTCCATAAAAGAAAAGCTTTAGATTTACGCCGCTTTGGGGAAGTTTTTCGCTGTCTTCCCTAAGGAATGCCCTGATTTCCTCTTCCTTGGGCCATACAAACAGCCGCTCCGGTTTTCCTACTGCAAGAACCTTTCCATTGCTTAAAAAGGCGACCTTCTGGCATATCTGCTTTACGACTTCCATCTGATGAGTTACAACAACTATTGTAATACCCATCTCCCTGTTTATTTTCTGGAGAAGTGAGAGAATCCCCCTCGTTATCTCAGGATCGAGGGCACTTGTCGCTTCATCACAAAGGAGAAATTCAGGATCAAGCACAAGAGCCCTTGCTATCGCAACTCTCTGCTTCTGCCCGCCTGAAAGTTCCCTCGGCTTTGCATGTACCTTTTCCTCAAGTCCGACAAGCTTTATCAAATTCAGTATTTTTTCCTTCGCCTCAGGGGTATTTGTCTTTATCCCCCAGAATTTCATCGGAAGTGCCACATTCTGATATACATCAAGACGTTCCAGCAGGTTAAATCCCTGAAAGATCATGCCCATTCTTTTCTGAAGAAGGCGAAGTACTTTTTTATCCTTTATATCAACCTTCTGGCCGTCAACAGAAATATTTCCGCCGTCGTAAGACTCAAGTCCGTTTATACAGCGAAGAAGCGTTGATTTACCTGCACCGGACTGGCCAATTATTCCGAATATTTCCCCATCATCAATATCAATGGAAATATCCCTCAGAACCTCAGTCTTTTTGAAAGATTTTCTGACATTTTCAATCTTTATCATTATTTCCCAGACCTCTTATATTTAATTTGTTTCACTACTATAACACAAAGTCCAGTATTTTACCAATAAAGCCTGTACACAAAAAGATGCGCCTGCAGACAGACGCATCTGATCACGAAATATTGTAACTGTTCAGGTGTCCTGAACCAATGTCATTAAGTTAAGCCTGTTGAAATAAATTTTTGCCGCATAAAGCGTTTTTAAATGCGGTCAAAAATTGATCTCAACGCTTAACTAAATGACATTGTGCCCTGAACAATTACGAAAAATTTTCAGTTCTTATTCCGCATCTATATACGAAGCAATAACAGCACCCTTGTAGGTCTCCTCGATATAATCCTTGACCTTATCAGACTGAATAGCCTTAATAAGAGCCGCTGTCTTTTCGGAAGTCTCGTTTCCTTCCTTAACTACAATAAAGTTCGTTCTTTTGATCGTTGTCTCGTCATCAAATTCCTCAATATCAAGTGCCGGATGGCTTGAAGGAAGACCTGCCTCAAGCGCATAGTTTCCATTAATGGCTGCGGCATCAAGATCAGGCAGTGAAAGTGCAAGAGACGCTGCTTCAAGCGGTGTTATCACATACCCATGAGGATTTGCCTCACTGTCCTTAGTAAGTGAATCCTCTGTATAATTATCATCTGTTCCAAATCCTCCGTTAGATGTCAGCAGACCCTTCTGTACAAGCAGATCTACTGCCCTGAGACCGTTATCCGGGTCGTTCGGGATACCGATCGATGCCCCATCAGGAATTTCATCAAGTGAACTGTATTTTTCTGAATAGATTCCCATAGGCTCAATGTGAACGCCCGCTACTGCTGCAAGATGGAGTCCGGCATCCTCATTCTGCTGTTTCATATATCCCAGGGTCTGGAAGTAGTTTGCATCAAGCTCATCCGACTCAAGTGATGTATTTGGAAGTACGTAATCCGAGAAAACCACAGTCTCCAGTGTCCAACCATCTGCTGCAAGCACTTCCTTTACTACGTTGTCCAGTATTTCAGCATGTGGAACTGCCGTAGCCCCAACCCTTATTACTTTGTCTCCATCAGAAGCCTGAGCTGCTGTATCTGCTGCAGTTTCAGTTGAAGCTGCCGCTGCCTCCCCGGCCGGAGCAGTCGCTGAAGAGCTGCTGCCACAGCCTGAAAGAATTCCCGTCAAAAAAAGTCCTGCCAGAAAAACCGATAAAATTTTCTTTTTCATAGTATTTTCCCTCCTCTGATGATACCTGCTATCACCGATCATCTCATGCTAACTATATTAACATAATTTAATAATTTGTTAAATTAAACTATATCAATTACCAGTGATAACTTTTACCTATCGTTACTGTTCACACACAATGTCATTCACATAAGCTTTGAAAACACTTTTTGACCGCATTTAAAAGACGCTTTATGTGGCAAAAAGTTTTTTCAAATGGCTTAAGTAAATGACATTGCCTGTGAACAGTAACATAAGTTTTGCATACTGCCAAAATTACAGTATTAAAAATAACAATTTTAAATCAAATCATCAGAATAAAATCCATAAACACCGTCTTCCATCAATTTCTCTGCTTGTTCAGGATCATTGATCGTATGTACATATACCATCAATCCTTTATCAATTATATTTTTCTTGAAAAAACCATTGGCTACAAAGTCAAATTCCCTATCTTCGTCCATAGTGATAACCTTTATGTCGTTTTTCATCGCAAAACTCATCTCTTTATCAGGATCAAACTCCGCATCATTCTTGAAATGATAAAGAGTATATATCATAGATTTCCACTGATATATTTCATCGATCGTCGTCAGCATTTCCTCATCATATATTTGAGGAATAAATCGGTCAAGCATATCCGGGCAGTTCTCATTGACCATATCGTGAATCATCTGATACTCTTCTACAAGTTTATCCTTACTTTCACTATCATACTTCCCGTCCAGCACTATATAAACATCGGGATAATCTTTAATAATTTTTGTAAAATCTTCAAAAGAAAGTGCTGTATATTTTCCATAAATCTCACTGTTAATAAACTCTTCATAACTTAACGGTTTAAGATTTTCTGACTCATCTCTTTCAATTCCAAAAAGCTTTTTTAAATCTTTGTTTTTCCAACTGTGTATCAAAACAAGTCTGTCATCACTCGTAAACTCTATGTCTATTTCAAAAATCCTATAGCCTTTTTTATAGTTTTCCTGAAATGCCTCCTTTGAATTTGTATAGGCATATTCGTCTATCCTTCCCAATGCATGACATATGTATCTTCCATCTTTTGTCCACTCATAACTGTAATTTGAATTCGTTCTTCCACAGCCTGCAGCGATCAAGAGAGCCAATACAATAACAATGTTAGTTAAGAACAGCATTATCTTTTTCATTTATAGTCATCCTTATCATCAAACATCTGGTAATACTGCATCGCAGCATAATCCGACATGTTACTGACAACATCTTCCGTCGCATACGAATTTCCTTCAGCATCAACAGTCCGTATTGCAGAAATTACAGGATATTTTTTTGAATATTCATCTATAAACTGTCTGTATCTGCTAAGAGGTATACCGGCATCTTTAAGCACTAAATTACCAAAATAATTTACAGACATTTCAAGATTGTTTTTTTCCTCTATATCATAATTTGCCCATACAACAAACGGAACCATATAACTCTTAAAAACTTCATCTTCAGTCAAATTTTTTATATCAATTCCGTTTCGTTCAAAAAGAATAGATAATATCTTATTTTGCGGCTGATGATCTCCAAAGAAAACTATTAGAGTCGGTCTTTCCACTTTCTTGTAATAGTCAATGAAATCCTCCAAAGCTGAATCTGAAAGCTTTATAAGATTGATATAATTATTAAGTCTGATCAAATCTTCATCTTCGTCATCAGTATCTGCAACTCTTATCTGCCAGGGGAGGTTATCATATTTATCATCATATCCACAATGATTCTGCATTGTAATGTTGAACGAAAAAACAGGACCGTTTGAAGAACGTTCCTCAACTTCTTTTATGATCCGGTCATAATGTGACTCATCAGAAACATATTCTCTGATGTATTTAACATCTGAAAATTTATCAAAATAACCATCAAGAAAATACATATCATCAAATCCAAATTTAGGATATACGCTTGTCCTGTTCCATCCTGACGAAAGATATGGATGCATAACTAAAGTACTATACCCGAATGTTTTCAGATAACTTGCCAACGTGTCATTATCTTTATGAATGAGCTGTTGATAAGCTATACTTGACTGCGGTAAAAAAGCCATTGAATCACCTGTAAGAAATTCAAATTCCGAATTTGCAGTATTCCCACCCAATACGGACATATTCAGATATCCCGTTTGCGTATTTTCAGCCCCGTTCTGTAATGAATGTACGAAAGGCATATAATCTTCATTTGTCTTAATTTCTCCATTCACAGCCGGATCTGAGAATGTTTCATTCATGATCACGATTATGTCAGGCATTATATTTGATGAAACAGTGTCAGCGTCAATAGAATCAAGAATATTCTTTTGCTCGGATGCACTGTATCCGTCCACCTTTTCAACAGCAAAATACTTAAGTTCATATAAAAAACCTAAATACGGTCCATTTTTATATATAAGTCCGGCAGGGTCGAACTGTCTTGTAGATATACTTAAAATATGATCCGCAGTCTCTGTCTGTACAAATTTTGTGTACGATCCGATGCCTATTATTACAACCATTAAAAGGATAATCTGATATCTGATTTTTTTAATATACTTTCCAAAATCAAGTTCACAAAAGCCCTCTATAACGAATAATAATATAAACAAAATTGTCGTAATAACCATGCGCTTTGTCGGCATATAGCTAAAATTACCGGCTACTCCCAAAGCAGTTCCGGCAGAATACAGATCCCATGGGAGTATATAAGATCCTCTGAATTCATATACATAAGCATTTATTATGCTCCAAACCCATATAAAAACAGTTAGAATCCTTGATGAAATCTTTACTTTTTTTATTATGAACGAAACAAACAATAAAAGAAGAAAAAGAAATACAATGTTTGCAAACTGCTTTCTCTCATTCAACAGACTACGTATTCTCGACAGAGTGTTCTGGCTCAGATAAAACAGTGCTGTAGGAATCAGCAAAAATATAACCCAGTCTTTAATATTCTTTAATTTTTCTTTCATGAGAATATTCTTTATCCTTTCTTTTGAAATTTAAGAGTTTTCAGCATTATGATAAATTCTATGAGTCCAAACAGTACAAATCCTGAAACTGTCAATATAAACCCGGTTCTCATATAGGGAGTCTCATAGCTTAAATAAATATCGTGTTCTCCGGCATCAAGCTCTACAGCCATATACATGTCATTTGCACATTTAAGCTCAGTTTTCTTTCCGTCAACATATGCTGTCCAGCCTTCCGAATAAGGAACAGACAATGCAAGGATCTTCCCTCTGTCCAGATCTATGTTTCCGCTGATACTGTTCACACCGATCTCCACATTTTCCAGCATATCCTCTGACAGTTTCTCTATACCATCCTCTATGTCATCCGCACTATGTGCTATGACATCTATATCACTGAAATCATAGACTCCTGCATCCTTAAAATGAATCCTCATCTCACTGCCATCTGATTCCTTTATGTATCCAAGATTACAGATATAATCATCCTGTCCGCAATAATATATGTTTCTGTGGTTCATATAGTTAAACGTCCTGTAAATATCCCCATATGATAATGTTATGTCTGTTGCATTTTCTGCCGTATGGGCGATATCCTGAATCTTCACCTCGTCACGCTCTATCGGTGAAAGGCTTTTCCATTCATCATCAGTGTACTTGTCCCTGTTGCTGATCTCCTCAAAGCCAAGACCCGTGATCATGAAATACAGCTCACAGTTATCTGTTTCCTCTATATCCAAGCGTGCCGATGCCCCATCCTTGGCTACATATATTTTGCCGTTTTCTATTTTTATATTTTCATTTTCCTCAATATTTTTAAGTACACTTTTCTGCGTAAAATTCAGCTCCGTTTTAGGAAATGAAGACTCATCAATAACAACACCCTTGAGCATTGCTTCCTGTCTTTCTGAAGGATTCATTTTTTCAAAATCCTCAGTACTTATCCAACTGTCATATGTATATCCGATCGACAAAGGATTATCTGCCTCAAAGGCAAATATATTTCCGTCCTCACTCTCAACCGATTCTCCCGTCGCATGATAGCCGTATGGAACCTTCGACTCACTTCCTTCCTTAACAAACAAATATTTTACAGACGACAGTGCCTGCAGGATACTTCTGCTGTCAAGGTCTTTATACATATAGGTTCTTTCTGCATTAAGCGCTATATCCATAATAAAATTCGGAACATAGGGGCCTGTCATAGAAAGATAATAGTTTGTTGTATATTTACCCCTGATCTCAGAACTGTTTCTCTGATACGGAGTATCATATTCTTCTATTCTGTAAAATTCGTCTCCATGGGTTATCTCATCAGCGTTTTCCTCGATAAGGATCTTATTTGCAGTTGAAAATCCAAGATAATCCCCCATTCCATTATCAACTCCGTCTTCTGAAAATCTGAAATAGGCGTTGACGGTTATTCCTAATAAAGCAATAAATGCCATGAGGTATTTAAAATTATATTTTCTTTCTGACGAAAGCGCCAGAACTATAAACAGTAATTCTCCGATCAGTAATGCTGTCTGCGCCATTCCCTCTTCTGATCTCGATACAAATGAAGAAGATGTTATCAGCGCATATATAATGACTGATACTGTAAGAATTATTATCTGTTTACGGCTGATCTTTTCAAAGTACGGTATCATCAGTGCAACTGTATATCCGGCAAGCAGCGCAAGACACCAGCTCCATCTGTTTGCCACATAGGCAAATCCATTCAGTGCATATCCTGCAAAAGGGATCAATGTAAAAGCGATCAGAACCGTCAGTGCAATCTTAACCTTTGTAAATTTATTTCTCATAGTGAAAAGCAGCACTATAGAAAGATATGCCAAAGGTGTATATCCGTACACAGTCCAAAGATGCGGAACCGAATTTCCCGTGAATGCCTTCAGATAACTTACGTAATAACTGAAGGAGTATAAAGGTTTAACAATAACAGAGGCGCTGTACCTTGATGATGACATCATTGTAACTACAGCCGGAAGCAGGATCACAGCTGCGATCATCATAGCTGCAGCTCCAAAGAGGATAAACTTTCCAAGCGTGATCAGCACTTTCTTAATTTCAAATTTTTTCTCATTTGCAAAATACTTAAAAAGTGCATACCCGATCGCAAGAACAACTATCATATAAAGGAAGTAGAAATTACTTACTCCTGCAGCTGCCAGCGAAAGTATGAAAACCCGGGGATCCTTATTTTCCAGAACATCATCAACACCCCTTAGAACATATGGAAACCATATAAGCGGAACGATAAAGCAATACTGGTGCAGACAGTAAAAGATTCCCCATACCGAAAAACAATATATCATCGCACCTACGATTGCAGGTCTTGGACCAATCCTGTGCCTTTTTATAAATAATGCAGCTCCAAGTCCGGCAAAGTAAAGCTTTATAAAATACAAAAGACAATAAAACTTATCCATATGAGCTTCCGGAACAAGCGCACTCAAAAGCGTAAAGGGATCTCCAAGCCCATAATAATGCATGGATGTAAATATGTCCGCGCCAAATCCTATTGACATATCCCACATAGGAATGACAAGTCTGTGGCTCGTTATCAGCGTTCCTATTATCGTCTTAAGAAACCTGCTGCAATAAAGAAGTGCAAGATAATGCTGGGCAAGACCATCACCTTTCCATATGATAGTTTTATGGTTGTAGAGGAAATACCAGAAACAAAGCAGAAAAACAGCTGAAAAAACAACAGTATATTCTATAAAAAAAGCGTATTTATTTTTTCTGAAATCCGCATATATGCTTTTTACTTTATTCAACATTTCTTACCTTTTCTTTTTAATAATAGTCCTTACGATCATTAAAACAGCAAGCATTAGAATTCCTGCCAGGCTCATCATTGCTCCGATTCTTAGATAAGGTGTTTCATATCTGAGTTCAATCTCATGATCTCCTGCAGTAAGTTCAACCGCCATGTACATGATATTTGCTCTTTTTAGGTCTGCCTTCTCTCCATCGACATATACTGTCCATCCGGTCGAATACGGAACTGTCATCAGCAGGATCTTATCCTTATCGAGCGAGATAGTTCCTCTGACAGTATTTACTCCTATGACAGTATCTGTCATGACGTCCTCAGCCCTGGCCTCAATTCCTTCCGCTATATTTTCAACAGGTTTACTGATCACCTTCAAACTATCAAAAGTATATTCTCCCGGATTTCTAAAACTTATCGTAACCTCATCCGGTGCTTCCTCGTTATATCCAAGATTTACCAGGAAATTAGACCTTCCGCAGTAGAAATCAGCTCCTGGGGAAAGCACTTCAACAATCTTGCTTAGATCTTTGTAATTAACCATAAGACTGGAACTTACATTCGGCTTACTGTTCCTGTCCTCTCTGTAAACAAGATTCTTTTCGTATTCTGTGAGATTTGCCCATTCTCCGTCATCATAGCTTTCTCTCTCAGTTATCCCCTTGTATTTCAGATTATCAAAGACCACATAAGTCTCTGATTCCGGCAGAGCATCAAGTTTTAAGGTTACAGTTCCGCTGCCCCTGACAAAAAATCTATTGTCAGAGATTTCTATACGTCCCTTGGATTCAATTGACTCAAGCGCGTCTGCAGAATCCGATGAAACCGATGATTCAGCAAAGCTGCTCTCTTCCATTACCGCTGCATTAAGCATAGCATCAGCACGTTCAGCCGGATCCATTTTCTCAAACTTTTCAAACGGCAGATATTCCGAATATGTATAGCCTAAAGGCAGTGCCGTATCAGCCTCATACATTGCCACCTGTCCAAGAGGGCTATTTCCGCTGACCACCAGTTTGGAATAATTAAATGGTCTTTCCTGATCGGCGCCTTCTCCAACAAATAAGTATTTTACAGATGCAAGTGCTTCAAGAATGCTTCTTGATTCCACTCCTTCGTAATCATAATCCTTAGGCCAGTTCATATACATATAATCAATGAACTCTGATATATAAGGATTAGTCATGGAATGATAAAACTGCGTTCCATATACTCCTCTTTGTATGCTGCTGTTCTGTGTTGTATCGAGTCCAACTTCCTCTATTCTGTAAAAATCATTATCATTTACCGTATAAAGCATTGCATCAGCATTTTCTGTTATTAATCTGCTATCAGCCTCAGCCCTGTCCAGAAATTCATCCAGCCAGTCTGCACCTGCCTTTAGAGACATCTTATAATAGCTGTTAAGAGAAAATCCCAACAATAGGACCAAAACAACTGTCGTCCTGAATATCCTTCTGTCAGCTTTTGATATATCAAAGAGAAAAATAACCAGTGCCAGCAGCAGTAATATAACCCCTGCGGCCATTGTCTGCTGGGATCTTGAGCTTTCAAATGC
>JAIKZC010000476.1 GCA_024682575.1 Lachnospiraceae bacterium
GCAAAATTCTGTCAAAAGATAAAAAATAACAAATAATCATATGTTTTATATCATTCAATCCCTAATAATGCTTGTAAAATCAATCTTTCTACGGATTATCAGTTTTTGTAAAACATATCATGAATCTGACAAAAATGCAATCATTCTGTAAGAAAGGAAGCCTGATTTAGATTAATATATTATCAACATAAAAAAAGGCTGCCTAATTCTAAATAAGTTTTAATACAGGAGGATATAACAATGAAAAATAAACAGGTGATCGCTTTATTGATGACAGTGTTTATGGGAACAGGTATCATTTCAGGATGCGGAAGTTCTTCTGCAAATACTGCTTCGACTTCATATTTTTCTTCAGAGGAAGAAGGAAAGGTGATCAATATCTGGACATGGAACGAGGAATTCAGAAACCGTGTTACGGATTACTATCCTGAAGTTGAGAAAACTTCCGATGATGGTACTGTTACTACCTTAAAAGATGGCACCGAAATCCACTGGACCATAAATCCGAACCAGGATGGTGTATATCAGGATAAACTTGACGAAGCCCTTAAACAGCAGGCTTCAGCAGATCAGGACGATAAGATTGACATCTTTCTTGCCGAGACTGACTACCTTGTCAAATATATAGATAAGGATATTGATGTGGCAATTCCCCTAAAAGAACTTGGTATCGATCCGGACAGTGACCTTTCCGATCAGTATAAATACACAAAAGATGCTGCCTGTGATGTGGATGGCGTGCAGAGAGCCAGCAGCTGGCAGGGATGTCCCGGAGTATTTATTTATCGCCGCGACATAGCGAAAGAAGTCTTCGGAACCGATGAACCCGATGATATCCATGCTTTGGTAGCTGATTGGGACAAATTCAACGCAGCCGCAGAAAAGCTGAAAGAAGCCGGATATTATATGAACAGCTCCACAATTGATACCCAGAGAGTTTATACTAATAATACAAGCGGACCATGGGTTGAAAAAGGCTCTACCAGCGTCAAGGTCGATGAAAATGTTGTAAAATGGATCAAAGACACAAAGGAAAACCTCGATAAAGGTTATATTCATACAACAGACAATCAATGGACAGATACCTGGAATAAAGACCAGGGCGTAGATTCCAAAGTATTTGCTTTCTTTGGACCGGCATGGTTCGTAGATTTTACACTTACTCCAAATTATGGTGAAGATTCTGAACCCAATTGGGGAATCTGTGAATCTCCTCAGGCATATAACTGGGGCGGCTCCTTCATCGTTGGATGCAGCGGAACTGATAATAAAGAGCATATTAAAGATATCATGCTTTCTCTTACCGCCAATAAAGATATATTGCTTGATATCGCAAAAGGAACCGGTGATTTTACCAATACCCAAAATGGCATGAAAGAGCTTTCCGACGACGAAAGCTATGGTTCCAAATTCCTTTGCGGACAGAATCCGTACAAGATATATGCCCCGGCAGCCGAGAATATTGTAATGGATAAGCTTTCTCCTTATGATCAGGGTTGCGTTGAGGCACTTGGCAATTGCTTTGGAGACTATTTTAACAACAAGGTTGACTTTGAAAAAGCAAAAGAGAACTTCGAAACAAGCATCATGGAGCGTTATCCGGACATTACAGAAGTGATATGGCCTGAATGATCTATAAATCCGGCGGAGCATTTTCTTCCGCCGGATTTATAAATAAACGCAGAAAGAGGTAAGCGTAATGAATAGTAAAATGAAGAAGATTGATAATTCAAAATGGGGCTATATCTTCATTGCTCCTTTTTTTATCTGTTTTTTTGTCTTCTCACTGATTCCATTGGTGGATACGATCCGATACAGCTTTTACGAGTATTACACCACCGGATTAAAGGAAGTCGGCCCGAAATTTACGGGACTTGCAAATTATATTGATCTGTTTGCATCGGATCTTGGCAAATATACCTGGAACACTTTTATCATGTGGATCATCGGTTTTGTGCCTCAGATTGTTATTGCACTCGTTTTGGCAGCCTGGTTTACAGATTGCCGGATGAAGATTCATGGAAAAGGATTCTTTAAGGTTGTAATTTATCTGCCGAACCTTATCATGGCATCCGCATTTTCAATGCTGTTCTTTACCCTCTTTTCTGAGGTTGGTCCTATCAATTCTATGATGATCCAACTGGGAATTTTTGAAAAACCATTTAAATTTCTTGTCAGCGTTGGCGGAGCAAGATCACTTGTTGCTTCCATGAACTTCCTGATGTGGTTTGGAAATACAACTATAATGCTGATGGCTGCTATCATGGGAATCAGTCCTGATATTTTTGAAGCCGCCGAAATCGACGGATGCAATCACAGGCAAAGGTTCTTTAAGATTACATTGCCTTTGATCAAGCCAATCTTATCATATTCTCTGATCACATCGCTTATCGGTGGTCTGCAGATGTTTGATGTCCCTCAGATATTAACCGGTGGTAAAGGAACCCCGGATCGAACAACAATGACGCTTATCATGTTCTTGAACCAGCATCTTAAAGCCAGAAATTATGGTATGGCCGGCGCATTGTCAGTTTATCTGTTCATCGTTTCCGGCATCCTTTGTGCCATTGTTTATCGCATGATGAACAGAGAAGATAATTACGGAGAAAAGAAAACGAAAAAGAAAGGAGTAAAATCATGATCGAAAATAAAAAAAGCCCGATAAGACAGATCCTGGCTCATACCGTGTTGATCATTCTGTCTTTTTTCTGCCTATTCTTTTTCTATATATTAATCGTAAATGCAACACGTTCCCATGTAGATCTTCAAAAGGGATTTTCCATTCTTCCGGGTAACGCACTAATCGAAAACTTTAATTCGGTTATTAACGACGGAACACTTCCTGTATTAAATGGTATTGTAAACAGCCTTGTGGTTTCTTCACTTAGTGCAGTTATCTGCACCTACTTTTCATCAATGACAGCTTATGGTTTATACGCTTACGATTTTAAGCTTAAGAAGGCAGCTTTCACTTTTATCATGGCAATTCTTGTAATGCCGACACAGGTAACGGCAATGGGATTTTTGAGATTGATCACAGGAATGGGATTATATGATACTATATGGCCACTTATAATTCCCTCCATGGCTTCTCCTGCTGTGTTTTATTTCATGCACAGTTATTTAAGATCCTCACTTCCGATATCTCTTGTGGAAGCAGCAAGAATAGACGGCTGCAGCGAATTTAAGATATTCAATCGCATTGTATTTCCAATAATGAAGCCGGCTGTTGCTGTGCAGGCGATCTTTACTTTTGTAGGTGCCTGGAATAATTACTTCGTTCCTGCCCTCATCCTGCAAACTAAGAAAAAAATGACACTTCCAATCCTGATCGCAACACTTCGCGGCGCTGATTATATGAATTTCGATATGGGCAAGGTTTATATGCTGATAGCCATTGCGATAGTCCCGATCATCATTGTTTATCTTTTGCTTTCAAGATTCATTATTGAAGGCGTTACACTTGGCGGAGTAAAGGAGTAAAATTGTGAAACTACTTGTTTTTGATGTTGGCGGTACGGAGATCAAATACTCCGTGATAGACGACAAACTTAATATGGAAGACAGCAGCTATTTTCCTACTCCGAAAACCCCATATGAGGAAAGGGAAAATACAGAGCTTGTAGAAAAAGATTATATCCGCTTTCTTGATAGTCTGGTAGAGGTCTATCAGAGGTTCGAATCCCGTGTGGATGGGATCGCCATGAGTCTTCCCGGTTTTATTGATATAAAAAACGGACGTCAGTGCGGCGGCGGTGCGATTCAGGGTATTATCAACCGCAATGTAGCGAAAGATCTTGCGCTTCGCTGCGGCTGTCCTGTAAAAATTGCAAACGATGCTAAATGTGCCGCTATTGCGGAGAAGGTTTACGGTAATCTTAAGGACTGCCGTAATGCCGGAGTTTTCATCATCGGAACCGGTGTCGGCGGCGGTCTGATAATCAACGGAGAAGTGTTAAATGGTGAGCATTTTACAGCCGGTGAACTAAGCTTTATCCGTATGAATCTAAACGGTCCCTGGGATGACAGAAAAAATACCATGGGCGATATATGTTCCACCACCGGTCTTTTAGATCTTTACAGAATGAAAAAAAATCTGCCGGAACAAACAGAATTAGACGGCAGACTGTTTTTTGAAAAATATCACGAAAATGAGCCGGAGGCTGTAGAATCCTTAAAAGTCTTCTGCAATCATGTAGCACAGGCTATCTTGAATTTAAGCTTTATACTTGATCTGGAGACTATGGCTATCGGCGGCGGAATCAGCCGACAGCCCGCCCTTATAGAAGGAATCAGAAATGAGCTTGATATTCTCTGGAAAAAAACCGGGCTTGTGGAGGATTCCGGAATGAAACAGGTGAAGATAGTAACCTGTAAATACTTAAATGAAGCAAATCAGATCGGTGCCTTTTGTTATTATATGAAGGATGCGTGAAAGGAGAACAAATGAAATTTCCAAAATCATTTTTATGGGGCGGTGCCGTAGCCGCCAACCAATGTGAGGGTGCCTATCTTTCCGGTGGAAAAGGCCTTTGCGTACCGGATATGCTGCTCGGAGGCAGCGCCACAAAGCCGCGTACATTCTTGCCGGTAAATGATGAAACAGCATTTTATCCCAGTCATGAGGCTGTCGACTTTTATCATCATTACAAAGAAGATATCGCCCTTTTTGCAGAAATGGGCTGGAAGGTCTTCCGTTTATCCATCAATTGGGGAAGAATTTTTCCTAACGGAGACGACAGCGTCCCAAACGAAACCGGTCTGGCTTTTTATGACAGCGTTTTTGATGAATGCAGAAAATACGGGATCGAGCCTTTGGTAACTCTTTGTCACTATGAAATACCCTGGGCTATCGTTACAAAATATAATGGATTTTATTCACGAAATACCATTGATCTTTTCTTAAAATACGCAAAGACCGTATTTATGAGATATAAGGATAAGGTTAAATACTGGCTGACTTTTAATGAAATAAATATTCCCTGTATGGATGCCGGCGGTATCGGCAATCTGTACGGACTTGGTCTGATCGATGAATCTGATCTTCATTCCACCAAACCAATCCTGCTCACAGATCTTAAATCTGATAAACAGAAGACTTTTACCGCATTGCACCACCAGTTTTTGGCTTCAGCTCTTACAGTAAAAATGGGACATGAGATCAACCCGGATTTCGTGATTGGAAATATGATCGCCCACGAAACCGTTTATCCGCTGACGCCTAATCCTGAAGATATCTTAGCTACTCTTGACCGTGATAATCTTGCCAACAATTTCTGCGGTGATGTTCAGGTTCGCGGAGAATATCCGCAATTCATACTGAATTATTTTGAAAAAAATGGAATTGATACTTCTTTCATAGAAGAGGGTGATGCTGAAATTCTTAAGGAAGGAACTGTAGATATGTACACTTTTTCCTATTACCAGTCGCACTGTGTCACCGTTAAGAAAGACGCCGACAAGGTAAGCGGAAATATGTCCGAAGGCGCAGCTAACCCATATCTCAAAAGTTCAGATTGGGGCTGGCAGATCGATCCGACAGGACTTTTATATACTATTCAGAGCCTTGCAGACCGCTATCCAGGAATTCCCCTGATGGTCGTTGAAAACGGTATCGGAGCATATGACAAGGTAGAAGAAGATGGATCGATCCACGACAGCTATCGAATCGATTATTTCCGTGAACACATTCGCGCTATGAGAGAAGCGGTAGAACGAAAACTTCCACTGATCGGCTACACTTCCTGGGGACCCATAGATCTAGTCTCAGCGGGTACCGGCGAATACCGCAAACGTTACGGATTCATCTATGTTGACAGACACGACGATGGAAGCGGTGATTTTTCCCGAAAGAAAAAAGATTCTTTCTACTGGTATCAAAATGTGATCCGCACCCAGGGCGAAGAATTATAATGACCTTTGGGGAATTTTTTTGAGGCAGAAATGAACTGTAGGCGTTCTTTTGGCAGAAATGAGCTGTGTGCGTTCTTTTGGGCAGAAATGAGCTGTGTGCGTTCTTTTGGGCAGAAATGAGCTATGGGGACGTTCTTCAGGGGTCATTTTGAATTCGCAAAATGACCCCTGAAGAACGTCCCCATAGCTCATTTCTGCCCCAACCCCCAGGATAATTAGATCTAAAAATTGAATACTATTTTATACATATCTATAACTTGAATTGTTAATGCTTCCATCCGATATAATCAGAAAAGATAGATTTTTGATGCAAAGCTTCAAAAATCCCACAAACAGGCACGCAGTGACGAAAAGTCATACCTCTTAGTGAATTTAAATCTATCCTGGTAAATGTTCTTATTTAATCGGGTATAAATATAAACTACTCAAGGAGGACTTTAGATGAAAGAACTCAGAAAGGTTAGCAGTTCAATAGTTTTAATGATTCTTTTGCCTTTGATAATTCTTTTAGTCGGGTGCAGTTCAGAAAAATCCACAAAATCTACAACAAGTGAAAATGAAGCAAATATTGAAGAAAAATCATTGCGTATCATTGCCACCAGTGACATTCATGGTAAGTTTTATCCATATCTTTATGCCAGAAACGAGGAAGATACTTCGGGGAGTATGGCTCAGCTTGCTACAGCTATACCGAAGTTTTATACAAATAATACTTTGCTTGTTGACTGTGGTGACAGTATTCAGGATAATTCTGCAAACCTTTTCCTTGATGAAGAAGTACACCCTGTAATAAAAGGTCTTAACAGACTGGGATACGATATCTGGGTGACAGGAAATCATGAATATAATTACGGAATGGATATAGTGAAGAAATCCATAGATTCCTTTGACGGACAAGTTCTCGTTGGTAATGTTTATGATGAAAATGGGGAGCCTCTGGCTGATGCTTACACAATACTGGATCGAAACGGCATAAGGGTTGCAGTCATAGGTATGGTAACTCCATATATTCAGTTTTGGGACAGTAAGAATCTGGCAGGATACACGGTTACGGATCCTGTAGAAGAGACTCGAAAGATAATTGATAAGATTCAGGGGCAATATGATGTTCTGATAGGCACCATGCATATGGATATTGTCAACGATAATAATTATCCGCATTCAGGAGTTCAGGAGCTTGCAGAGGAGTGTCCGGAATTTGATCTTATTGTGGCCGCCCATGGACATAATCGGATTGAAGGAGAACTGATTAACAAAGTAGTTGTCGTTGAAAATAAAAATATGGCTCAGACAATGTCAGTGATAGATATAGATCTTGATCGATCAAAGGATGGCTGGACAGTTTCTGATGTCAGATCTCAGGCTATAGATATATCAAACTATGAACCTGATGCAGAGTTTATGACTGCTTTTGAACAATATAATGAAAAAGCAGTGGAAGACGCACATAAATTAATTGGAACCTTTGATGGGGATTATCTTATTAAAGAAAATGAGATTGAAGTGATTCCCCGGGCTTTAGTAGAGGATAGTGCACTTATTGACCTGATCAATTCCGTTATGCGTTTTTACAGTGATGCTGACGTCACTGCTGCTGCTCTGACCAGGCTGGACGCAAATCTTTCGAGAGGCGATATATACAAATACAATATTTCTAACATTTATCGTTACAGCAATAGTTTATATAAAATAAAAATGACTGGAAGTCAGTTGAAGACATTTATGGAATGGAATGCGTCTTTATACAATCAGTATCAGCCGGGCGATCTGACAATATCATTCAAAAAAGATCAACGTTTTTACATATTTCATATGTTCAGCGGTATAAACTATGACTTTGATATTTCACAGGAAGAGGGAAATCGAATAACAAGACTCACATGGCCGGATGGTACGCCGGTTAAGAATGACGATAGTTTTGAAATGGCAATTGAAGACTATTGTGTAAACAGCCTGATCATGGTTCCAGGAGTTATTTTTGATGAAGATGATATGCCTGAAATTGTTGACAGCGAAATCAGATCAGATATTGGCAGCATTCCAGATATGATCGTGGATTATATAGAAAATGAATGCGATGGTAAATTGAAGGCGGAGTGTGATAATAACTGGAAGATCGTTGGTAATGATTGGGATGAGGAACTTCATAATAAAGCAGTTGAGCTTGAGAATGAAGGCAAGCTGGAGGTTCCTTTTGATAGTGACAGAAACAAGATTGCTGTAGACCCTATTAGAGAATCAGATCTCAACTAATAGATAAAATTTTATTTGCTGACAGGAGGAAAAGATGATACAGGCGAAGAAGATCACTACATTATGTCTTGCTGTTTTTCTTCTATTGACTTCATGTGGTCAACAAGAGACAAGCTATAACAAAGAACAGGATAAAACCGGTTTTTTTGCTGAAGAAAAATTGCGGAAATTGGTGGATTCAAATCACAAAAAAGTGGAAGATAATGGCTGGGCCGAGCTACAAGTTCCGGTTTCACTTCATCATATCACGGAGGCGGAGCTGGATCCAAATGCAGTTGATGCTGCACATAAATTACTGGATGGTGGATATAAGGCCTATATAGTTGGCGGAGCATTAAGGGATATGATCATGGGTGTAGAGTCAAATGATTTTGACATAGCTACAGATGCTTCTAACGAGGAAATCGAAAGATTGTTGGGCGATGTTACTTTTCATGATGTGGGTGATATGACCTTTGCAGTTGCAAATTATCCGGATGAAGGGATAGATGTAGCAACGTTTTATAATATTCCGGCAATTTATCATGGTCAAAAGGGAATTCCTGATTTTGACGCAAATGAACGAAAAACCGATACTGCGGAAAATGATTCCTTTAGACGTGATATAACTATTAATTCACTTTATTACGACATGTCGAATGGAAATCTGATCACCTGGCAGGGAGGACTTTACGATCTAAAAGAAGGTATAATTGAGACAATAGCTGATCCAATTCTTGAGTGTTTCGACAATCCTGATGTTTCAATCAGGGCATTGCGTTTTAAGGCAAGATATGAGTATCGTTTCTCTGACCGGCTCGAGAATGCAATGCGTAAATATGGTGCAAAATTTCTGAAGCTCATTGAACCCTCTTCGATGTCATTTCATCTTCCAAAGCTTTTTAATGAAGGCTATGCCAGCAGATCCCTGGAAGTTTTAAATGATTATGATGTGCTTGAGTGTGTATTTCCGTCACTTAATGAGGTAGCTGATAAAGATGCTCTCATAAAATATGAGCAGGAACAGATGGATGCATTGGATAAAATATATCAGAATGGGGAAAAGCCGAAAAACAGCCTGATAATATCTGCTATACTTCGACCTGCAGTAGATGAGCTTGCAAAGGATAAAACTACAGAGGAAGCGGTAGATTATGTTTTAAATAATCAGGCGCAGGTTTATGAATTTGCTGAGGATGAACTTAAAGAAATAAAATCCCTTCTTACATCTGATACAGAGCTTATATCGGATTCGGAATCTGTGGCAGAGACGAGTCAGTCGAAAGACGGTATCTTTGATAATGAAGAACTAAATAAGCTTTTGGATGAAAACCATGAAAAAGTTTTAACTGAGGGCTGGGCTGAGCTTAGAGTACCTAAAGAGCTTCATGGAATTACAGAAGAGGATCTTTCTGCAAATGCGCTGGATGCCGGATATAAGCTGATTGATGCCGGTTATGAAGCATATATGATCGGTGGCGCAATCCGGGATAAGATACTTGGAAAGAACCCTAATGATTTTGATATTGTGACAAATGCTTCTCCGGAGGAATACGAGAAGGTTCTTGGGGAAATGCGTTTTCATGAGGATCAGGCTGGACGTAAATTCGGTATCAAGGATTATCAGGATGAACCGGTGGATGTAGCTACTTTTCAGAACATTCCGAAAAAATATAAAGGTATGGATGGGGTTCCGGATTTTGATGAAAATGCTCTTTATGGAAGTTCTTACGTTGATGATTCCTTTGAGCGAGACCTTCCAATGAATACGATTTATTATGACCTGAAAACAGGAGAGCTGATAGACTGTCATGATGGAATCTGGCAGCTTCGTGAGGGAATCATTGATTCCATGGTAGAACCTGAAATATGGTCAGAGGCTCTCGTCGAAGCACCAATTCGTGCGCTTCGTTTTAAGTCACGATTTGGATTTGACTTTTCTGACAGACTTGAAAAAGCTTTCAGGGAACATGGAAGTGAGTATATTTCAGCATTGACGCCTCATAGTCTGGAAAATCAGTTGATAAAGATGTGGGGAGGCGGTTATTCCGAAGCCTGCTATAAGACATTGATGGAATATGAGCTCTTTGACGATTGCTTCCCACTGACGAAAGATCTTTACCAGACAGCAGACTATCAGGATTATGTGACAACTGAGCTGGTCAAGATGGACAAGGATGATGCGGCCGGAGGAGAAATTGATGCAAGAAAAGCAATAGCAGTATTCCTATTTCCTGTTGTAGAGCAGGCTGCATCAAAAACTGATCTTGAAACTGCAATCAGCGATACTATTACTGAATTCGAAAAGACCTTTGAATTTTGGGAAAATGACGGTGATGTTGTAGCAGATTACTTAATGGAAATGGGAGAGAACGCTGGACTAATGCAGATGGAAGAAGCTGCGTAAGTTTTTAACAAGCTGTGGG
>JAIKZC010000485.1 GCA_024682575.1 Lachnospiraceae bacterium
AAAATTGATTTTATGCGTGGACTCGGAATGCAGACTTCACTTGACGATTTTGGAACAGGTTATTCCGCAATTAACCTTTTATTTGACCTGAGTATCAATCAGATTAAAATAGATAAGTTTTTCATAGATAATATTGAACATGAAGAAGCAAAACGCATAATGCTGAAAGCTATCGTAGACTGTGCGAGAGATCTTGGTGCGCATGTCTGCGTTGAGGGAATAGAGAACAAAAAGATGGCTGATTATGTCAGTGAGAATTTCAATATAACCAGCCTTCAGGGATACTATTATTCAAAGCCGGTTCCTTTGGAAGATTTTATGAAAAAACTCAATTCCAAATTAGAATCTGAAAACTAAGAGGAGGTTCAGCATGCTCAAGGATTTTGTGAAGTTTGATCTGTCAGATGAAGAAGAACTTAAGGCAAAGCTTAAAGAGGAAAGAGCGCATCTTTCTGCATCCCAGATGAAGATCAAGGATGCAAAGCTTCCGGTCATGGTTATCTTTGAGGGCTGGAATGCTGCCGGAAAAGGTGCGGTAATAGGTCGTGTTATACGAAATATAGATCCGAGATTTTTCAAGGTTGCCACAATGGACAGGGAGCCGAGTGCCGAGGAAAAAAGATATCCTTTCCTTTACAGATATATAAAGGAAATCCCTGAAGCCGGTAAATTCAGATTTTTTGACACATGCTGGATGGAAGCGGTCGTTGACGGTGTGATCGATGGAAAGATCAGCGAAGAGGATTATAAAAAAAGAGTACGTTCCATAAATATCATAGAAAGACAGCTTTGCGATAATGGCTATCTCGTGGTTAAATTCTTCTTTCATATTTCCAAAAAAGAACAGAAGAAACGGATTGAAAGCCTGCAGGACAGCAAGGATACAAAATGGCGCGTAGATAAAGAAGACATTGAGCAAAATAAGAATTACGATAAATGTCTTGAGGTTTTTGAGCGCTATCTCGAAGATACCAATGAATCAAGAACACCCTGGTATATCATAGATGCGAAAAGTAAAAAAGCTGCAGAGCTGCAGGTACTTCAGTATATGAATCAGGGTATTGATATCGCCCTTACAAATCAGAAAATGAACGTACCTATAATACAAAATACTTTCCCTATGGAAAAGATCGGAAAGCTTTCGGATATTTCCTTAGAAGATAAGGTGATCACGGATGAGGCTTATGATCTGGAGCTTGATAAACTTCAGAAAGAACTGGGAGAGCTTGGAAATAAGGTCTACAGAAAAAAGATCCCTGTTATCATAGCTTATGAAGGCTGGGATGCTGCAGGAAAGGGCGGAAATATCAAGAGGATAACAGAGGCTCTCGATCCAAGAGATTATCTGGTTGAGCCTATTGCAAGTCCTGAGCCGCATGAGAAGGCAAGGCATTATCTCTGGAGATTCTGGACAAGGCTTCCAAAGACAGGGCACATAACGATATTTGACCGTACCTGGTATGGAAGAGTAATGGTCGAAAGACTGGAAGGTTTCTGCTCTGAGAATGACTGGCAGAGAGCCTATAATGAGATCAATGAATTTGAAAAAGAGTTAAGCGACTGGGGAGCAGTCATAATCAAATTCTGGGTTCAGATCGATAAAGATACCCAGCTCAAGCGTTTTACCGACAGGCAGAACACTCCTGAGAAAAAGTGGAAGATCACAGACGAGGACTGGAGAAACCGTGAAAAGTGGGACCTCTATGAAACTGCTGTTGATGAGATGATCTCAAAGACCAGCACGGTATTTGCTCCCTGGCATATACTTGAGTCTGTAGATAAGAAATATGCAAGGATAAAGGCACTAAAGACAGTTATAGAAGAGATTAAAAAGGTTTTGAATAAATGATAGGGTTAGATTTTCAATCTAAGAAATACTGATTACAATAAAAAAACAGTCTGATATTGAGTAAGGTCATTAGCAGATTGTTTTTTTATTTGTGGAATTGGCTGGAAGATGTCGGATTTTTGCTGTATAATGATGTAAGATTGTGTGAAATTTTATGTGTACAAAGAAATATTGGGAAAAAAGATGGTTATGAAAAAAAAGATTTTACGTTTGATGATGTTTACAGTCATTCTGGCTCTTTTGGCAGTAGGAATTGCCACGATGATGCAGCTTTTCAGGATGCGTAAGATATTAAGGGATAATGCGGAATATTCGGGCTCACAGGTCGAGGAGTATTCCGAAGAAGCCATGCGCAAACAGATAAGCTCCAGACTCTATGCAACTGCAGTTGGCTGTGCATATACAACGAATATGAAAATGATGGATCTTGCGGCAACAGTAAGAATGATAGCTGATTCTGCAACTGATATATATAATAATCCGGACAAATACGGAAGGTCAGAGGTAGAACAGATCACGCCGGAGATGGTAGGTAAAGAGGGGGCACAGTTCCTTTGGGCTGAAGATGTGAATCTGGAAGATCCCAAGATCAAAGAAGAATTCTCCATGATCGCAAATTTTAAAGGGAATCTTGCGGCAATGTACACTAAATTCCCTGAACTTGCAGCTGATTATATAGGAACGGAATCGGGATTAATGCTTCTTTCAGGACCGATACTTTCTGAACGATGGGATGAAAACGGCAATTATGGTTACCTGGATCCAAGAGAGAGACCCTGGTACAAAGGTGCTTTAGAAGAAAAAGGAGTTTATTTTTCCAGCGTTACAAAAGATTATGATACAGGGCTTGCAACAATAATGTGCTCTTATCCGGTTTATAAGGGAGACGATATAGTTGCTGTTACAGGAGCAGGAATATATCTCGAGGATATGGACAAGTTCATGCTGAACGCCAAAATTGAGGAGGGCGGTTCGGCATGTGTTGTTGATAAGGAAGGAAATGTTATTTTTTCCACGAGAAACTCGGGAGATCTTGAAGTTGGTAAGAATCTTTTGAGCAGCGGGAATAAGAACCGCGAACTTTTAGATCTTACAAAGAGAGGACTTTATGGTAAAAGTGCGGTAGAAATCCTTGAAATCGATGGAGAAAACTGCTGTGCAGCATATTCACCTGTGGAATCAGTTGGCTGGATATTTGTTTCGATCGTACCGGAAAAGCTCGTTACTGAGCCTACAACCAA
>JAIKZC010000490.1 GCA_024682575.1 Lachnospiraceae bacterium
AGTGATAATAAAATGAAGCCGGAAGAGCAGGATATAATTATTGATATCATAAAGAGATGTTTCAAATAAAGATATAAGAAAGAAGGGCACCGTGCCAGGGGAAGCACCGGTGCCCGAGAAGAGGAAAGTAAACCAATTCCGGCTTTAAGCCGAAACGTTGGTTAGGGTTAGGGAAAGATTATCTTTGTTACTGGTCGGATAATCCGAACTTGCAGCTTCACTGGCAAGCATCATGCTGTTAAGAGCATCTACCTGATCAGATACACTGTAATTGAACAAATTCTCTATGTTAAATACGAGATCGTTTGTTGTACTCATATCCGACTCCTTCCCATACAATATACATCGGAAAAGGGGGGAGGTTAGATGTATATTGTATACAAATCTTATAATTATATTATAGTCAATTCTGGAAAAGTTTCAAGTTAACAATTTATAAACTATTATGAAAGAAAGATTTATAAAAATGAGATTTTTGCATAAATTTGGGAGGAAAAAATGAACTTTCATATCGATGGCCTGATAATAGGCGTATTTATGCTGCTTTGCACCGGTATATTTCATCCTATTGTTATTAAAACAGAGTATTATTATACAAAGAACGTCTGGCCGGTATTTCTCATTGCCGGACTCGCAGCGATCGGGGTATCTTTGTTTATCGAAAACTTTGTACTAAGAGGCTGTATTGCAATTCTTGGCATTACCTGCATCTGGTGCATTGTGGAACTATTTGAGCAGGAGAAGAGAGTCGAGAGAGGCTGGTTCCCCAACGGAAGAAAAAGAAAAAAGAAATGATGGGAAGTTATAGATTTTTGATGCAAAGCCTCAAAAATCCCGCAAACAAGCCATTTATATGTGGCTGCGCCACGGGCTTGTTTGAGTAGAGTACTTAGCGAGGTTTTTTCGAGCTTAGTACGAACCATACAAGTTTGCTTAGCGAGGTTCTTTCGAGCTTAGCAAGCTTGTTTGCCACTTGTTTTACTTTATCATACGGAACCCGCAGTAAATGCGGGTTCCTGTAATTTACAGTCCAAAACATATACTTAATCACCGGCAGGTCCATACGTACGCTCAAATTCTTCCTTCGCAGGCTTCATTACATGATCAGCAACATATTCTCCTGCCGTATAATATCCCTTATCCGTTCCTAATTTTTCATCCACCGAATCCTGTATTGCAGTCTTAAGTCCATCGACAAATCCTTTTGCTCCTGCCTTTTCCATTTCTTTCTTGATCTGCTCATTAGTTTTTCCATCAATCTTACCCGCTGCCGCAGTCTTGACCATTTCTGCCACGGTATGCGTTGTTACCTTTGTTACCGGATTATCACCGCAATTATCCTTCGCTATTGCTGCAACCGAATTAACAAGACTCTTAGCAGCTGCCTGTGATGCGGACTGATTTCCGGCCATGAATTCGCCTGCCTGTGATGCTGTTTCCCTGAGCCCGGTATAAGCTGTTTTAACCACCCATACCATAGCTGATTTATTATTTTTTTCTGCCCAGTTCATAAAACGGTCAGCTTGATCCTGATAAGCTTTTGCAGTATTATAACCGGCATCCATATAGGCCGCCCTTTCCTCATAATAGGCATTTAATTCTGACTCTTTCTGCTGTTGTCCGAGCCATTTCTTTTTATAAGCATCGTAATCACCAGTTTCCACACCATTTTTTGCATATAGTCTGTCCTGGTATAATTCATGGTTAAATTCAGCATTTCTGCCTGCTTTTTCTTCTGACCAGGCTTTTGCGGTATATGAAAGCTCGTTACTATTTATCTCCCGCTGCCTGTCCTGCCATGCTCTCAGGCCGGCATTATCCCGCCTTATATTATCTGCATTCCCGGCCCGACTATCCGCCATATTATTAATATCGTTCAGATTATATGTAACTCCCGAAAGAGGATTTGTATAAGTCCCGTCGCCATTAGACACATATATGCTCTTTTGTCCAGTCGCAGGATCAGTGTACTGAACATCACCGTCTTCATCAAAGGATACCCATGGTCCAAGCGGACTTCCTCCAATAGGCATACCGCCGCCAAATGCACCGGGCCCCAGCATACTTATGATAAGTCCTCCAAGACTTGCCCCGAACTGCTCCACTATCGTTTCGGGATCCGGCAGATGACCATCATAAGCCTCAAGAAAATCTTCTATATCAAAATCTTCCGAAAGTTCATCTCCGTTTTCAGCCTCAGAACCTGCATCTTCAGTTCCTTCAATGCCCTCCTCTGATGCTTTCTGGCTATCGGATCCTGCCTTATCCTTTCCTTTATCCGATTTCTTCCCAAAATCCGGAGCAACAATAGGAGTCATAACAACAGGCTCTCCTTTTGTATCCACCATCATTCCTGTAATATCAACAGTTCCATCAGGATAATCCTTTTCTTCTCCGGATTCAAAATGGCACATAGCCTCTTTATATCCTTCAATACTTACTGTTCCGTCCGGATTATCAATAAACTCCAGATGATAGTTGGCATATATCAGATCAACACCATGACTATCTTCCGGATCCATTATCTCATCTACAACAAGGTCAATTGTTTTTGCTTCCGCATCATATTCGGTTTTAGAAATATAATATGTTTCTTTATAAGTTTTATCTATGACCTTCTGCAGCATCTGCTCATATGAAAGCCCCCTTTTCTCAAAGTCCTCTATAGTTACTCCACCATTATGCACAAATTTGTATTCTCCGCCTTCATCATATACAAAGCCAAGAAAAGTCTGTGTTCTTCCATATTGAGGTTCTTCGTGCGTATCATAAACAAGCTTCTCATTCTCATCAAAATGGTATTCCGTTCCAATATAATTCTTATAAAAAAAATCATCCAGACCTTCGGTATCAAAAGTAGAGAAATTTCTAAATGAACCTTTAATCTTATAAAGCCCCAGATATCTATCCATGGCAGCATTTGCATTCGCCTCTGATTGCCCTGTAAAGAGCATGGCAAATGAACTACCGATAAGGATCACCACTGTCATCATGGCAATTCTCGGTTTTACAGCCATTCCTATAAGAAAAAATATGATAGCAAAAATAAGGAGAATAAGTCCGGTAAGAGTGCAGATTTTTGCCCCTATAATAGTAAGAATTGTTCCCAAAAGATATCCGGCAGCACTTCCACCCATCAGACTTGTGACGGTCTGTTTGGACAGCCTGTCCTTGATCCGGCTTTCAAAGAAAACTCTTAAGATAAGCCCATAAAGAAAACTATTTCTTTTTCCAAGACTCCCGACTACAAGGATAAGGAGATATACCCCTATTGCTCCATTCATGCGCCCCTGTGTCAGATTACAGGCATTGTATATCAGAACCGCTGAACCGGCTCCAAACAGCCAGGCCGCAATATCATAAGGTCTCTTAAATGCGAACGCCGTAAAAGACCTGCCTATCCCGGCAAAAAAATTTCCAAAGGGATTCTGCTTCGTCATGATCCCGACAATAAAAGAATTAAGAACAGCAATAAAAAGCATCTTTCCCAGAATGCCCCCGATAGCTCCCGGGACTCCGCCATACATTCCACCATTGGCATAGCTGATCACACTCAGAAAAGCCAGCGCTCCATTAAGCGATCTCCTCGAGGTCAAGATTGCCAATATAAGCTGTCCCGCAGACATTATGATCATCAGAAGAATTGAAGGAATCATAATGCCCGGATTTTTTAACACCTCTTTGGTCCTTTTTATATATCCGCGTATATATGTACCCACTGTATAATCCATATATATCTCCTTTTTTTCAGATGCTCAGTTGATCTTCCTGCCGCAGCCTGTGCAGAAACGATTTCCCGGAGAGATTTTTTTACCGCAGTTCCGGCAAAATCTGACAGGCGTATTTGGTGGAATTTGCCGATTTTGGAATTCCATGTCTGCCATCTTTTTCTCCGGAATCTCAACTCCGATTTCTCGAGCCAGCTCCTTTAAGCTTTCCAACGGTAAAGAAGCTATAGCAGAACCCAGATTTGAGAACTTTTCACTCATATCTCTCTCAAGCTGATCACCCTCAATAAAAGGAATAATAAGCCACTGTGCGTTATATTCATAATCATAACTAACGCCAAGCGCACCCTCTTTAGAACAAAGAAATGTCGGCATGCGGCCACCGTTTTCCCTGAGTTTTTTTTCAACTACCTCAGTAATTTTCAGAAGACCCTCATAATCAACCGGACCTTCCGCACCCATAGCAAACCATCTTTTTGCTATAGTTCCAGCACAAGCAGCCGCATCAGTAATTTTGTCAAACTTTTGCATAGGCCCCCTCCTCACAATATAAATTTGACAGAAATTTTCTTGTATAATTTAATCTTATCAAGAAAATAAGCATAAAAAAAGCCGTGACAAAAATTATTCAATGATAAAATTCGTCACGGCTTTAGCCTTTAGAGTCAATGATATTTGCAATTTTCTTCGCTGCGCGCTCATAACGCAGGGCAGTTCGTACCTTATCAGTAACGGCTTGAACCCCTACTGACATATAAATCTCCCAACTACACTTCCAAGCTTGGATGTGGGAGATTTGTTTTACTGTGTTACACTCTTGTAGTCTTTTATTATCATTTATTCCTCAGTTTCCGTTTTTATTTCCCCATATGACACGCAGATG
>JAIKZC010000004.1 GCA_024682575.1 Lachnospiraceae bacterium
AGCTTTGATACAATTTTCCGGGTAAGCATTGCGTTTCCCTCAAAGAATTCGGAATTATCCTGAGGTCTGTTTACTCCGGCCAGATGATAAATAAAATCTGCTCTTTCAATATATTGATCCAGTTCTTCATCTGTTGAATTATGATTATAACAATCTATCTCACTGTAACCGGCATTTTTCAGATTATATATAAGGTTCCTGGCTATAAAGCCGTTTGAACCGGTGACCAGTATTCTCTTTCCCATTATCTCTTGGCTTCCTTCCAGGCAGCAAGTTCATCCTGTATATACTGAAGCTTGAGCAGTTTTTCCTTAACAGCCTCTACTCCGAGAATTTCAGTATTATCCGAATTAAAGGTATCGAATTTCGGACGCTCTGTCATACCTTTTGTAAAGTATTTATCGTAGTTTAAGTCTCTGTTATCTGCAGGTACTCTGAAGAATCCGCCTTCATCCAAAGCTCTTGAGCACTCCTCAGAGGTAAGAAGTGTCTCAGACATCTTTTCACCGTGTCTGATACCGATTATCTTTGTTTCATAATCCGGAACACCCATAAGTTCCTTAACTGCCTGTGCAAGTGTCTCAATGGTGCATGCAGGTGCCTTCTGAACCATGATGTCTCCGCTGTTGGCATGATTAAATGCATAGATAACAAGCTCAACCGCCTCCTCTAATGACATAATGAATCGTGTCATTTTAGGCTCGGTGATCGTTATAGGATTTCCGCTTTTTATCTGCTCTATGAAAAGAGGGATTACAGAGCCTCTTGAGCACATTACATTTCCGTATCTCGTTCCGCAGATAAGCGTTTCGTCCGGTTCTATTGTACGGCTTTTTGCAACAAAGACTTTTTCCATCATAGCCTTTGAAGTACCCATGGCATTGATAGGATATGCTGCCTTATCTGTAGAAAGACAGATAACCTTTTTAACACCCTCATGTATAGCTGCCGTAAGCATATTATCTGTTCCGATAACATTTGTCTTTACAGCCTCTACCGGGAAAAATTCACAACTCGGAACCTGTTTTAAGGCTGCCGCATGGAAAATATAATCGACACCATGCATTGCGTCTTCCAGCGACTGAAGTGAACGTACATTTCCTATATAATATTTAATCTTGGGATTATTGTAGATATGACGCATATCATCCTGCTTTTTCTCATCCCTTGAAAAAATTCTGATCTCTTTTATCTGTGTATCCAGAAATCGCTTAAGTACAGCATTTCCGAAGGAACCTGTTCCTCCGGTTATCATAAGCGTTTTCCCCTTAAACATTTCTTCGTCGTTCATTTTACTCTCCTATGCCTTGGCGCACGCTTCTTCCAGTATCTTTACCGAACGCTTTACGTCGAAGTTTTCTTCTAAATATTTTCTGCCGTTTTTACCAAGTTCCTCGTAGCTGTCACGTTCTTCACATATTTTCCGAACGGTCGCTACAAAACTCGCGGTATTATCTGACGGACACCACCAGCCGCAAGCAGCCTCATATGTGACCAACGCATGCAGATCTGTTATTCTGTCGGTCACTGCCAGAATAGGTTTTGAAAGCTGCATATAGGACAAAGTCCTCGATGGATAATTCGGAATCGTAAAATCCGGACTCAGCATTACCAGACCTATGTCTGCATTCTTAAGCTTTTCTTCATATTCATCTCTTGGAAGTTCACTGGCAAAAGTTACGTTCTCAAGAGAATTTTCTTCAATAAAGCTTTTCACATACCCTGCTTCAGTTCCGTCACCTATTATTTCAAATCTGGCACGGTTGTAGCTCTTCAGCGCCTTGATCCCTTCCATCAGGAACTTTATTGCCTGAGGCTTTCCAAGGTTTCCTCCAAACATAAATACTGTTGGCTCTTCCTTCGTAAAACTTGGTTCTGTTTCGGGAAGTATCCTTACTGTATTGGGAAAAAGCTCCAGCTTTTCATTTGGAATCTCGCTCTCGTGCTGTCGGATATACTCTATATTTCCATTCGACATGCAGCCTATACGATCAGAAGATGCATAAAGCTTCTTCTCCATTTTCCTGAAATATTTATGAAGAAGTCCACCTTCTGACATCATTTTAAGATCTACTGCATTCTGAGGGAATATATCCTTAAGCATAAGATATGTTACCGCTCCATAATGATCACCAAGCGGCCTTATGATTCCTGCCAGTGTAATGGGCGGTGTTGGATAAATAATAATATCTACTTTCTCATCCCATAAAAATTTCTTTGCAGCCGAAAGCATCTTTCTGCCTATTGTAAGCTGAATAAGACCCTTTCGGATCTTGTCAGCATGAAACTGATCCGGAAGTCTGACATAGGCTGTCTTTTTTCTTCCCTTCACATATAGCTTTTTATAATCAATATCGTTGTCAGAAGATCCTGCAATGATAAATACAGAGTGACCTTCTTTCTCCAATTCATTTACCAGATCCAAATAAATTGTAGACGACTTAAAACTAAATTTTTGAAATAAGCATAATACGTTCATTTTATCTTCTCTACAATGTCCGAAAGACTTTCAAGCGTATAGTCCTCATGCAGGTTCTCTAAATATTCTGCATCCACATATACTCCGTTTTTACGGATTATACGTGCTGTAGTAAGACCTGCTGTCTTCTTTACAAAAAAGTCTTTTGTCGGATTGTCTCCTATGTAAAGCATTTCATTTCCGGAAAGCGAAAATTCTGACATAAAGATTTCAAAGCCTCTTGGAGAAGGCTTCCATGCATCTTTTCCAATTTCATCCGTAAGGACGATCTTTTCAAAATAAGCTTCGCAGTTTAATGCCTTTACTTTCTGTCTCTGGGCTGCTGCATAACCATCCGAAAGAATTCCAAGTCTCATTCCCAGCTTCTTTAATTTCTCAATAGTTGGAAGCACATCAGGGAAAAATTCTATCTCTGGCTCATGTTCGCGATATACCCTTATAAGTTCCTTTATATCATCTTTGTCATATCTCAGATTTTTACTGTCAAAAAAACGATTAAAAACCATCTTTGCATCTTCTTCAAATAAATCTTTCAGAAGCCTGAAATTTTCATCTTCAGAAGATATTCCCTTTTCTGACAGATATTTCGATACAGCCCTGTATCCACTGAGGCAGTAGCTTTTTTCAGGATAGAGAGTATCATCCAGGTCAAAAATAACTGCCTTCAAATTCATATTCTCTCTCCATATTTTCATTAAGCATAATACTCTGATCAAAACGAAGGAAAGTCAGATGATCTCTGAAATTCTCGTTATATTCGAGTTTTTCGCCTGCCAGAAGCCTGTAAAGATTTTCACAGGAATCTGCCCCTGCCATTATTGACATCGGTGCGCCTCCGCCAAATCTGGGATTGATCTCAATATACTCAATGCCGCGCTTTGTCTTCATGCACTGTACTGTTATATGGCCGATCGGTTTAAGTATCTGCATAAGACGCGTTACATCTCTCATTATCTCGCGATCACGGATGATCAGACCCTTGGCTATTTCTCCGCTTCGTGTAGCGATCCTTACCCTGGGGACTATCGTTATGATATGACTCTCAAAATCCAGAAATACATCTACGGTATATTCTGTTCCTTCCATAAAATCCTGAACCATCGGCTTATCAATAAGCTTTCTGTAAGTCTCAAGTTCTTCATTGTTATTGACCTTAAAAGCATTTATTGATGAGCTTCCATCAAGAGGCTTTATGAAAAGAGGGAATTTAAGCTTAGCTCTAACCTCTTCATCGTTAAGCTCTGCATCCGAAAACATCCTCGGTACCAGGAATCCATGCTTTTCAAGAAAAGCCTGTGTGTTCTTTTTATTTCTGCACACAGAAATTACCTGTTCACTTGATATAAGCAATTTTGCGTTAGAAGAGCTCTCTATTTTTTCTTTGTTTTCTGCAAGGAGGATCAGCTCCGTATCTATAGTTGGCACGATAAGCGCTATATCGAGGTTATTGCATATGCTTATGATAGAATCGATATACTTATCTCCCTCAGAAATCCTCGGGACTATCTCATTCATATCCGCGAAATAGAGTGCAGGTGCAAGCTCTGAGCAGTCTGCTGCAACTATACTTCCCTTTATTCCAAGTCTGTCACGTGCATTCTTAAAGCAATTAACGAGCTCTACACGTCTTCCCGCAGAAAGTATCAAAACATTAGTCATCCTTTGTCTCCTCCGTCTTAGGCGTTCCGGTGAATACTTCCATTGTCGCTGAAGTTGATGAACTTATTCCATCTCTTGCAAATACTTTTCCAAAAGTCATAAAAATAATCTTCATGTCAAGTGCAAATGAAATATTTTCTGTATATTCAACATCGTATTCAAATTTCTTTTCCCAGCTCAGAGCATTTCTTCCGTTGACCTGTGCAAGCCCCGTAAGTCCCGGAAGGCAATCATGCCTGTGTGCCTGTCTTTCATTATACAAAGGCAGATACTGTACAAGGAGAGGCCTTGGACCCACAAATGACATTTCACCTTTAAGGATATTAAAAAATTCCGGAAGCTCATCCAGAGATGTGGCACGAAGCTTTTTTCCAAATGATGTAAGCCTTATTTCATCTGATTTAAGCTCTCCGTTTTCATCACGTTCATCCGTCATACTTCTGAACTTATAAAGTCCGAATATTTTACCATGAAGTCCGGGTCTTTCCTGTCTGAAAAGTACAGGGCTTCCGAGCTTTATCCTTACAAGGATCGCTGTAATTATCAGCACCGGCGAAAGCATAACTATCGCCAGAAGCGAAAATACTATATCGAATATTCTTTTTAAATATTTCCTGTAAATCATTCGTTATGCTCACCGGGTATATAATTATTTCCCGCAATGTAATGGTAGGTCGGAACCAGTTCTTTGATCCACTTTCCTACATCTGCCTGTTCTTTTTTAGACTCAACATTTAATTCATGAAGCTTTTCATAAAAATCATCTTCATCGAATTCAATGGGCTTTCCTATATGTATAAGCTTATTCGCTGTATCCTGCATTCCCTCTTCCTTCATGAGCATTTCCTCATAAAGTTTTTCTCCGGGTCTCAAACCGGTGAATTTGATTTCAATATCCTCGCCCGGAACATATCCCGAAAGACGTATTAAGTTCTCTGCAAGATCAAGTATCTTAACAGGTTCACCCATATCAAGAATAAAGATTTCTCCGCCCTTTGCATAGGCACCGGCCTGAAGTACAAGTGACACAGCCTCTGGGATAGTCATGAAGTATCGTATTATATTAGGGTCTGTTACAGTTACCGGACCACCTGCTGCGATCTGTTTCTTAAAGAGCGGTATGACTGAACCGTTTGATCCAAGCACATTACCAAAACGAACTGCAACAAATACAGTATTTCCTCTGTGATTATAGGACTGGACTATCATTTCACAGATTCGTTTTGTCGCTCCCATTATATTTGTGGGATTTACTGCCTTATCTGTGGAAATCAATACGAATTTGCTTACTCCAAAATCCACTGCTGCCTGAGCCACCTTCCAGGTACCCATGACATTATTCTTAACTGCCTCATTCGGGCTTACTTCCATTAACGGAACATGCTTATGAGCCGCTGCATGATAAACAATATCAGGTCTGTATGTGCGGAATACGTCCCTTATACGTGCAGTATTTCTGACAGAACCAATCAGCACTTTAAGATTCAGCTCCGGATACTTCTTTGCAAGCTCCTGCTGAACATCGTATGCATTATTTTCGTATATATCTAAAATTATTAGCTGCTTTGGCTTATGGCTTGCGATCTGTCGGCAAAGCTCTGACCCGATCGATCCGCCGCCTCCTGTTACAAGAACGACCTTATCTGTAACATACTTCATTATAGAATCCAGATCTACCTCTATAGGATCACGTCCAAGCAGATCTTCAACATCTACTTTACGAAGCTGGCTTACATTTACCTCACCGTTAACCAGCTGATATATGCCGGGAAGAGTCTTCAGTTCACACTTTGTTTCCTTGCATATATCAAGAATAGCCTTAAGATGAGAACGTGGTGCAGAAGGCATAGCGATAATGATCTCATCGATATTGTACTGTGCTGCACTTTCGATTATCTCATCACGTCCGCCTACAACCTTAACACCGTGTATATAGCTTCCGATCTTAGCGTTATCGTCATCAATAACACACATTACGCTCTTTTTGATATAGCGGCTGGTCTTCATCTCCCTGATAAGGGAATTTCCGGCTTCTCCGGCACCGATTATCATTACATTCCTTGTGCGTGCATCCTCTGTCCTTTTAAGCACAAAAGTGCTGAAAAGTCTATATGCAAAACGACTTGCCAGCACAAATGCCATAAGGCACATACAATATAGGAAATAGTAACTTCTGGGCATAGTAAGCCCCATGCCGATCATCCCGACTGCCTGTATCACAGATGCCGTAAGACATGCTGATATAGTGGCTGTCATTTCCGGAACACCGGCATAAGTCCAAAGACTAGTATAGAGATGAAATAAATAGAAAACGCAGATACTGGCTATAATATTAATAGGAAGGAAGGTCCACAGGTGCTCCTGCCATATCACTCCTCCCATCGTATGCAGTAATTCTGTATAACTCAAATCAAACCTCAGCAGTAAACCTACCGCTGAGGATGCCATAACTGCAAATATGTCATATACCATAAGGCCTGCTCTCTTTACCAGCAGCCTTTTATTCTTAAAAATTCTTTCCATTATTCAGAAACGCTTTCGCCTAAAATATTTTTCTTAGATTAAACACATCGTTTCATTATAACGCATGTGACATTTAGCGTCAAAATTTTCCGGGCTCAACTAATTTTACTTATCTTTTTTCTTCTTTTTCTTCTTTTTCTTCTTATCATCGGATTCTTCATCCATAATCGGCTCATTCCCTGTCATCATTGCATTTACTATGATAGGATGTTCCATTGCGAATGAAGGTGATATCTCACTTTCTTCCATGCCCTTTTTCAAAAGGGGAAGACGGAATTTATTTTCATATATCTCTACATCATGCTCAAAGTTGGAATCTTTTTCGGCCTTAAGCATTTCGAGATACTCATGAGTATCGAAATAATCCTCATTTGCTGCAAGCATGCTGAGTGCGAGATTGCTGCAGTGATCTGCTATTCTCTCATAATCTGTTCCGATATCTGAAAGTGAAAATCCAAGTTCTACAGTACACTTGCCCTTTCTGAGTCTTCTTACATGGCGTCTCTTTACTTCCATGTGAAGTCCGTCTATAACCTCTTCAAGAGGCTCTACTTCCTTTGCAAGCACAAGATTCTGTGTTCTGAAACCATCAAATGCTATCCTTACAATTTCTCTTACCGCATCTGAAAATACTGAAAGCTCTGCAACCGCCTTGTCAGAAAAATACTGTTTTTTCTCATTCATATCCTGGCAGACCTGCATTACATTAAAGGCATGATCACTGATTCTTTCAAAATCGGATATGCTGTGAAGAAGTATTGTAAGCAGATGACTTTCCCCAACTGCAAGCTGTGCAGAATTGATCTTAACAAGATAGCTTCCAAGCTGATCTTCATATCTGTCAACCATTTCTTCAAGTTCAGCAACTTCTTCTGCAGTTTTCTTATCATATTCATTTATCAATGACATAGCCTTAAACAAAGATTTCTCAGCATAGGTTGCCATATCATTAACAGCCTGTCTGCACTGCTCAAGTGCGAAAGGTGGATTGCTTAAGAAACGCTCATCGAGAATTGCAATTTCTTTTCCGTCTTTTTCAAGTTCTTCCTCTGTAATAGGAATAGTTTTCAATGCCAGTTTTACAAGTATTCCCGAGAATGGAAGCATAAGCGGTGTAGCAATGAGATTTACCAGTGTATGTATACTTGCAACTCCTACCATTCCTGCCTGGTCATCAAGGAATGCATAATGAAAGATCGCATTTGTTCCATAGAAAAGGATCATAAAAGATCCGGCCTTTATAATATTGAAATAAAGGTGCATCAATGCTGTACGCTTACCGTTTTTATTTGCTCCAAGTGAAGAAAGAATGGCTGTGATACAGGTTCCTACCTCAGCACCGATAGTTACCGGGATCGCTGTTGCATAGCTGATCTCGACGGTCTTCGAAAGAGCCTGTACAACACCGATCGTTCCTGCGGAACTCTGGATGACCATTGTAAAGAATATACCGACGAAAAGACCGATTATAGGATTACTGAAGGTCATGAGAAGTGCTCTGAACTCAGGCACATCCTTAAGAGGAGATACCGCATCAGACATCATATCCATACCAAACATCAATACAGCAAATCCCAAAAGAGCTGTACCTATATTTTTCTTTTTATCAGATTTTGAGAACATTAAAAACGCTATTCCGATCAATGCCAGGAAAGGCGTAAATGACATGGGTTTTAAGAGATTTATAAAGAAATTATCCGAGCTTATGGCATTTAATGATAAAAGCCACGCTGTAAAAGTGGTTCCGAGATTTGCTCCAAGTATAACATTAACAGCCTGTGTCAGCTTCATGATGCCGGAGTTTACAAGTCCGACTACCATAACCGTCGATGCTGATGAAGACTGCACCACTGCTGTAACTATAACGCCAAAGAGATAAGCAAAGAAAGCATTTGATGTCACCTTGACAAGTATGCTCTCAAGCTTACCTCCCGATATCTTTGTTAATGCTGCGCTCATGACACTCATTCCGTAAAGGAACATTGCCAGTCCGCCGATCAGCCCTGCTACCAACGTAAAATAACCAATTGAATTCATGATTCCTCCTCGACTGAATCATCTGTATGATTTACCGCGATCCGCCTCTACGAATCCCATACTCCCAAACTTCGCCGCTTTTCACACATACATCATACATGAAAGAACCAAAAATCACAACAGTTTTCTTATTATTACTTTTCTCTTGCGTTGTCGAAATCAATGAGTTTTGCTATTATCTCATCGCATATCTCATCTGCTGTTTTACCATCTGTAGCAACCGTTACATCAGCTACCGCATTATATTTTTCCCTTCTTTTTTCCTGAAGGCTGTTTATAAATTCTACATTCATATGATTATTAAGGATAGGTCTTTCATCCGAATCCTTTACACGTTCCAGGATAGTCTCTGAGCTTGCTGTAAGAAGAACTACTCTTCCGTTCTTTTTCATATGCTCGGAATTGTCTTCTCTCATTACAACTCCGCCGCCGCAGGAAACTATTGACTGCTTTACCTTCTGAAGCTCGATGAGGCAGTTACTCTCAAGATTTCTGAAATAAGCCTCTCCATACTCATCAAATATTTCAGATATGGACATTCCCTGCTTCTCTACGATCATTTCATCCATCTCAACACGATTCATCTCAAGCTTTCTCTGAAGCTCTGATGCTATCGTGCTTTTTCCGGCGCCCATAAATCCGATGAGGAATACATTATAGTCAAAAAGACTCTTAGCCTGGACACGTCTGCTGTTCTTTACGATATATTTGAATATATCGAGGATTTCCTCCTCAAACTGATTATCTCCAAGTTTCTCCTTAAGAGTATTTTCCTGCTTTTTTTCCTGTTCAGGCTGAAGGATCGGTATACCGGTTGATTTTTTATATTTGATTATCTCCTGTATATGCTTCATCCTGTCTGCAAGTGCATCAATGATCCTGTCATCACACTCGCCTATGCCTTTTCTGATCTCCTCAAGTCTCTGAGAATGTTCCGGATTCTCAATGTGTTCAATATGCTCCAGCTTATCCATTTATATACTCTCCTAAACAAATTAATGGTCTGTTATCTAAATGTTATGATAACAGACCATTAGTCGTAATTCAAGAAAAACTTTTAGTGCTTTAACGCGCTAAATATTATTTAATTTGATTGAATTTAATGTTTTTTCCGATGAAGAGCATATTCGAACTAAACCAATATAGCAGAAAGTCTGTCAGATCCTCGAGATATTCCCTTCTGTTCTTATCGATATAGTTCATATTTACGCTTGATACCTTCTCAACAAAAGCGTCATGATGCCGCTTCTGTTCAATGAATACATCACATCCTATCCCGCTCAGATAATTCTCTACTGCCGTAAAATGCTCTGCTGCCATTCTCTTGAGGTCACTAAGTTCAGACATCACTTCTTCAATATGCCCGTCAGTTCCCAGTATTCCTGCAATCCTGCTTACTGACTGAATCTTTTCAAATATGCGTCTGTTGCCTTCATCTACAAATCCGATATTTGTCATATATTTGTCCGAAAAACTCATGGGCACTTCGAAAAGGCTGAGCCCGGTCCGTCTTCCGGTACCTATCAATGCATCCGATCCCTTTATATGATGATAGAGCCATTTTTCACCAAAGCCGAGAATGTCACTGTATCTTTCACGGGCATTCTCTCGCGTAATCTCCTTCAAAGACTCACGCTTTATAAGTCTGATAAAACCATTGTGCTCGATCTGCTGTAAAGGCAATTCCGGATCATTTATTTCTTTCATAAAGTTTTCTTCATGTTCGAAATGATATGATGCATATTCTGAAAGTTCTCTCAGCAATGAGTCCAGCAACTCTTCAAAATTTGCATCCGGATTCTTTTCCGCCTCAGCGGCCTCATTGATCATGCCAAATAAATGTCTGTGTTCGCCGTCGATTAAATCATTGCCTATAAGGCAATCATCCGTGAACTGATACATTCGTGACCACCTCCGTTCTAGTATTTTCTTTGGAATGATCGTTTATAAGTTCAAAATCCTCTTAATCTGTTTATCGGAATCTAACTCTAATTTAATTATGTATAAATAATAAATCATTTCTAATTTTTTTCTAAAAACATAAAAAGAGATGCATCATCATCTGATGCATCTCTGATATTTAGAATTGGGTTGAATTAAGCCTGAAGAGCTTTCTTCTTAACACTCATGATCACACTCTGGATTACAAGGAAGAGGCAAAGCATTGCTGCGATCGTGATTCCTGTCCACCATGCCTGATCGAGTCCTGCAGAAGAAACGATATTCTGGATAGTACTAAGTGAAAGTACTCCGAAGAATGTTCCGATGATGTTACCAACACCACCTGTAAGCATTGTTCCTCCGATGATAGATGAAGCGATTGCGTTCATCTCCATTCCTGTTGCATGTGATGCCGAACCGGAACCTACATGGAGGAAGTAAACAAATCCGCCGATACCTGCAAGTGTGCTGCAGAGAAGGTGTGCATAAAATCTTGTCATCTTAACATTGATACCAAGCATCAGGGCACTTGTTCTGTTTCCGCCTACTGCGTAGAACCAGCGTCCAAGCTTTGACCAGCGAAGAATGAGGAAGAAAAGAACTACTACAAGAAGGGCTACAACTACGCCGATCTCTATATATGCTGGAACAAATACTCCCTTTTTGTTTATCGATCCAAGGAACGGTATGTGAATTCGTGTTGACTTCAGAGCAACGAATTCTTCATTTGTAACGTTGAAAGGCTCTGTGTTAACGATCGTTGTCATACCTCTTGCAAAGAACATACCGGCAAGTGATACGATGAAAGGCTGGATATCAAGGAAAGCTACAAGATAACCCTGAACTATTCCATAAGCAATACCGATAGCAACTGCAAGTATTACTGCCTGGAATACATTTCCACCGTTCTTATCAAGAAGAACTGCGCAGCTCATACATACCAGGGCAACCACACCGCCGACTGAGATATCAATTCCACCTGTGATCATTACCAGGCTCATTCCTACTGAAGTAACAATAAGTGCTGCATTAGCATTAAGAATATTGAAAAATGTCTGTGCTTTTAAGAATCCTGCTCCCTGGAATATCATAGCGCCTATGTACATCAGGAAGAAAACTACTATTGTGATCGAAAGAAGTAATGTCGTATCACTTGTTTTTGCTATAAATCCGGCGTTTACTGCCGATTTCTTCTTATTTTCCATCGATTAAGCTGCCTCCTTTCCGGCTACCTGGATACTACGCGATTTTTTTTTTGTCAATTGGGCAAGTTTCTCGCGTACTGCGGGTGCACTGAATACAACCAGTGCGATTACAACTACAGCTTTGTAAGCCGGAAGTGCGTCTGACTGTACATTGAATTTATAGAGTGTTGTTGTAAGGAACTGAATTACATAAGCACCAAGGATAGAAGCCCAAAGGTTGAACTTACCACCTCCAAGTGCGTTTCCGCCAAGTGCTACTGCAAGGATAGCATCCATTTCGATATCCTTTGCGATAACTGAATAGTTGATAGTTGAAAGTCTGCTTATCTTGATAAGTGCTGCAACAGCTACGCAAACACCAAGGATTACGAATGAAAGGAACTTGATGAATTCAGGATTGATACCGTTAAGTCTTGCTGAATCCTCATTGATACCTACTGCCTGTGTGTAAAGTCCGATCGTTGTGAACTTAAGGAGACACCATGCTGCAACTACACAGAGAATTGCGATGAAGAAAGGTGTCGGGATCGGAATACCGGGAATGAATCCGCCATATACTGTAAATGCAGGATCTGAAATGATAGGAAGCTCATTATTGTTGATCCATGCAGCTATTGAACGACCTGCTGTATAGAGAATAAGTGTTGCTACCATGGGCTGGATCCTGAAATATGCAACCAATGCTCCGTTGAAAGCACCTGCAAGCATTGAAGCAATGCAGCCTACGATAAGAGCGATGATCACAGGGCTCTGCATAACAGAAGCTGATGTTGCGCCTCCGCAGAGAACCTTAAGCATTGCACTACCTGCGATAGCAAGTGTAGCTCCGACTGAGATATCCTGTCCGCCTGAAGCTGCTGTAACAAGTGTCATACCAATAGCAAGGATTGCAAGCTCTGAGCCATAGTCAAGTATTGTGATAAGGTATCCTGAAAGAACCGGATTACCTGCACTGTTTGTTCCAAGTGTAACCTTAAAGAAGGTCGGATCTGCTACAAGATTGAATAAAATCAGTATGAGCAGTGCTGCAATGGGAATAAATATCTGTTTTCCCACAAGTTTTTTCAAATTACTCATTTTTCACTTCCTCCTGCAATAGTGGTCATTATCGTATTCTGCGTAAGTTCATTGCCGGAAAGCTCACCTACAACGCGTCTGTCACGCATAACTATCATTCTTGAACATGTTCTGAGCATCTCTTCGATTTCAGATGAAATGAAGGTTATACTCATACCTTCCGATGCAAGCTTTAATACGAGTTTCTGAATATCTGTCTTTGTTCCTATATCAATGCCTCGTGTAGGCTCATCAAGGATAAGATACTCAGGATTCATAAGGAGCCATCTTGCAAGGATACATTTCTGCTGGTTACCACCGGAAAGTGCACCGATCGGTTTGTCAGCATCAGGAGTCTTAATATCAAGAAGCTTGATATAATCATCTGCAAATTTCTGTGCTTCTGCCTTGCTCATTGGTTTGAAGAAACCTCTCATAACCTGAAGTGCAAGGATAATATTGTCTCTTATAGAAAGATCGCCTATAATACCATCTCTCTTTCTGTCCTCAGGGAGATAAGCGATACCATTTTTCATAGCCTGATAGGAATTCTTAATTGTAACTTCTTTACCGTTCTTCTTAACTTTTCCGCCTAAAATTCTGTCTGCGCCGAAGATAGCACGTACGCACTCACTTCGTCCGGATCCGAGAAGTCCTGTAAAGCCTGTAACCTCTCCCTTATTAACGTGGAAGTTAAACGGCTTGATTCCTGCATTTGACTGAAGTCCTTCAGCTTCATAAACCGGAGCTGCTTTTCCATCAGCCTTATAAGTTTCTGCTGAACCCTTAATATCTGAAAGATCGTCCATATCCTTACCAAGCATCTTTGATACAAGCTGAACTCTTGGAAGAGAAGCTATATCATAAGATCCTACAAGTTTACCGTCACGAAGAACGGTGATACGATCACAGATCTCATATACCTGATCCAGGAAATGTGTAACAAATATGATGCCAACGCCTCTGCTTTTCAGATCGCGCATCAATCCAAAGAGCTTTTCAACTTCCTGCTCATCCAGTGAAGATGTAGGCTCATCCAAAATCAGAACTTTACAATCCTGATCTACTGCTCTTGCAATAGCAACCATCTGCTGAACTGCAAGTGAGCAACTTCCAAGCTGCTGTGTTGCTTTTGCCGGAATATCAAGAGACTTAAGAATCTTGTCTGCACCGGCATTCATTTCTTTCCAATTCTGTACAGGGCCTTTTCCTCTGCCTATGTAAATATTCTCTGCTACTGAAAGGTTTGGGCAAAGTGTGATCTCCTGGTAAACAGTACTGATTCCATACTTCTGTGCATCCTGAGGGGAACGAATATCAAGTGCTTCGCTGTTTCCACTCATGCGAATTTCGCCTTCATCCTTTGTGTAAACACCGGTCAGGACCTTAATAAGCGTAGATTTGCCGGCTCCGTTCTCTCCCATAAGAGCAAGTACTTCTCCCTTTCTGAGTGAGAAATCTACTGCATTAAGCGCATAGACACCCGGAAATCTTTTATGGATGTCCTTCATTTCAAGTAAAATTTCATCATTCATAACATCTTCCTCTTCCGTTTTTTGTAAAAAAATGCACGGTGCCGCAGCTTTTTATCGCGCGGCGCCGCGCGTAAGTTTCAAGGCAAAGTCACATAAGTGACATCAACAGTAATTAGATACCGTAGTTATCAACATCTTCCTGTGTAATTGTTGAAGCGTCGAAGCCCTTCTCATCCATGATGATGGTCTTAGGATCAACTGTCTCGCCAGCTTCAATAGTCTTGATACACTCATCAAGATATGTAGCCTGGAAAGGATTGCACTGTCCATCATAGTTCCAGTTCTGGTTAAGAAGCTCTTCAAGTGCCCACTTGTTGCAGTCAAAGCCCATAACGATAACGTCTTTGCCAACGCCGTGTGAGATGTTAGCCTTATCAAGAGCTGCTACAGCACCCTTAGCCATATCATCGTTCTCAGCATAGATTACGTTGAACTTCTCACCTGAATCGATAACTGACTGTACGATCTGCTGAGCTTTCTCTGCATTCCACTCAGCTGTCTGCTGTGTAACGAGCTTCCATGAATCCTCAGCTGCTACCTTGTCATCAAGAGCGCCTGTACGACCCTGCTGAGCTGCAGAACCCATAACACCCTGAAGGTGGATGATGTTGTACTCGTCAAGACCCTGATCAGCAAGCCATGAAACTGCTGTCTCACCTTCCTTAGCCATATCAGATACGATTGAAGCATCATAGAGGCTCTCATCTGCATCTATTGTACGGTCGAAGAGGAGAACAGAAATGCCTGCATCCTGTGCATCCTGAAGAACTGAATCCCAGCCTGCTGTATCAGCTGCTGAAAGAAGAAGATAATCAACACCGTCCTGGATGAACTTCTGAGCTGCTGTGATCTGCTCATCATTCTTAAGGCTGTATGCGAAAGAAGCCTCATAACCATTCTCTTCTGTGAAGAATGCCTTTAAGTCCTTATCATTAGCTGTACGATAACCGGACTCGTTAGGATCATTGTTGATGATACCAACTTTGATAAGCTCGCCTGATGCTGCTGTATCAGCTGTCTCTGTAGAAGCTGCTTCGCTGCCTGCAGGTGCTGCTTCACTAGCTGCTGCCTCAGTTGATGCTGCAGGTGCTGCCTCGCTTGCTGCTGCCTCTGATGCTGCAGGTGCTGCTTCGCTTGCTGCAGGTGCTGATGATGCTGATCCGCATCCAGCGAGAAGTGCGCCGGCCATTGTAACCGTCATAATCATTGATATTAACTTTCTTTTCATTTGTGTAACCTCCCTGTGATTTGTTATTGCTTACAATACAAATCATAATGTATTAGCCCTATTAAGTAAATTGAGATAAATCCCAAAAAAGTATAGATTTTTATACTTTTTTTACAAATATGGTTTGTTTTTTTAATAAAAGTTGGTTTTTTTGTTAGATTTTGTTCGAGTTTTTGTCCTTAACTTTCGTCTAGATGCCCAATTGTCCCTAAATCTGAGCATTTTCAAGCTTAGTTGCTGCTTGTATTTAAAAATCAAAAATCGATCCAAAAATTAGTTTTTTTAAGCTAATTTCCGGACCGATCTCTCAGTTCATTCAAAAATTAAATCTTGCCTGTTTATTTTTCTTCTTCAGATTTGTTTTATCAAGCTTTTTATTCTCTTTCTTGATTTCCTTCTTCATCTCTTTTTTCATTTCATACATTCGCTCATCAGCCTTCTTAAACGCGTCCAGAACATGTTCCACACCTTCCTCATTGTAAAAACAATATCCATAGGCAAGACTCAGATTCCAGTTTTCATGAATATCATTCAAGTAATTTATGGAAGCGTTTAATTCCCTAAGCTTTTTGGTTATATTTTCATAGTCCAGAGCATCTTCACCATCTATTATTACAGTAAACTCATCTCCTCCTGTCCTGCTGACCATAGCAAAATCAGAAAAAACATCCGCCAGAACCTTGGCAAAGCTTTTAATATACTCATCCCCTTCGTCATGTCCATAGGTATCATTTATCCGCTTAAGACCATTCATATCCATCTCAATGATACAGTAGGGGATCATCTCTTCCTCTATCTTTTTGTATCGTTTTTCCGCTGCCATCCTATTGTAGATATGTGTCAGAGAATCTGTATAGGCCATCTTCTCCATTATCTCCATCTTGCC
>JAIKZC010000013.1 GCA_024682575.1 Lachnospiraceae bacterium
CCGTCAACAAAGGCTATATAATCACCGCTTGCAGCCTCCAGCCCCTTGTTTCTGGCATCTCCCGTGCCCATAGCCTGACATCTTACTATCTTTATTCTTTCGTCCTTCAAAGCATAGCTTTCAGCTATCTCAAGACAGTTATCATCTTTTCCGTCACCTTTTTCTCCGACCACGAGGATTATCTCCAGATTTTCATAGGTCTGCCTCACAAGACTTTTTATGCAGTCGTCAAGATAGGGTGCCACATTATAAATTATGGATATTAAAGATATTTTTGCCTGCATCTTTTCCTTATCCCCATTCTGCTGAAAAATTCATCATAAAAGCTTTACTCTCTTCCCAGTAACAAAAGAGTCATAAAAACAATATTATACGGCGGTACTATAAAACCATTCTCAAAAAATGACGCAAAAAGCAGTGTAAATACTCCTGCTATCGCCAGTCTGCAGTCAGGTCTGTAACTAAAAGGAGTATCTGCCGTTTCATTTAGCCTCCTGACCAGAAGAAAAAGAACAAGGGCGAAAACGATCACTCCATGTACCGTCAGAATATCAAAAAGTCCATTGTGAACTTCAAAAATGAAAAAGCTCTTAAGCTCATAAGATGAACCGATACCTGTGAGCGGGCTTCTGAAAAAAACTTCCCAGAGCTCTGCCCATATATCCTGCCGACCGGAAAGTATATCCTTATAAAGGATCGTGACATTTATGCCAAGCTTTCCTAAAAGCATATAAAATACTGTAAAAATAATGCTTCCAATAGTCGCAGCAGCTATTAAAAGCCTGTATAAAAGCTTTCTTTCCGATAAAAAAGGCAGTAATTTCCATATAAGTGCGTATATTATAACACATACCGCTGCCGAGCGTGCATGATAGCATATGGTCAGAAGAAGGGTTGTGAAAAACAGCCCTATCTGGACGTAACCCATATATTCAAGATCATAGTCATTTTTCATATATTCAGCAAAGATCTCTCCTGTCATAAAGATTATGATATAGAGAAGGCCTGCCATATTGAAGCCGTATTCCCAGTGAATATAAGCGTACCACCATATCATTAAAAGAGATGCCGATCCTGCCGTAACTCTTCTCATGAGATCAGTCATTTTAAGCTTTGGAAGCAGTAAAAGCATAAGTGCCATATCCACCGGCACAAAAAACGCTCCTTTTCCGGATTTTATGATCAGAAGATTCGCTGCCGTTACGACTGCCGTAATGAAAAATAAAAGAATTTCCAATTTCTCAGATTTTTCAGCCTTTTTCAGATCAATATTTATAAAGGCGAGCAGTGCAAGCAGAAGAAAAGTTATCAGTGTTGCGTATTTGCCCGTCATTTCATAAAAATCCTGCTTTATAAATGACGAAAATATCAGCCATATATAAAGGGCTGTATATAGCCATCCACTGTTCTTTTTTAATTTATCCAAAAAAGACATCTGCATTATCTAACTTTCCCCATCAGCGTTTCTTTAATCCCGTAAGGAACTGAGCGATTTCCTTCATGTATATCAATAGCAGTATCAACAATATGATCGAATTTATAAGATAAAAGTTCTTTATATTGACTATTACCGCCAGTGATTCAACTATCAACAATATATAGGCAAAAAAGTTTTTTGCCATGGAAACATCGAGTTTAACATATTTTTTCACCATGATATAGGCTGCTGCGAACATCACAAAATAAGAAATAAGTGTTGCTATCGCTGCGCCCATTGTGGCGAATTCTATGATCAGAAAATAGTTAAGTACTATATTTACCAAAGCTCCGAGTCCTGTAGCCCTGCCTATACTTTTGCCATCCTTAAAGGCAAGACATATGGAACCCATGAAACCTTCAAGTGCCCCGAATATTACAGAAATAAGCAGCGGCGGCACAAGTACCCATGCTTCAAAAAAGCTTTTTTGAAACATTATCCTGGCCAGGATTTTTAAGAATAAAATTATTCCTGCAGCCCCGAGAACCATTATGGCGCTGTATATCCTGAACATATTTGAAAAGAATTTATCCCTGTCTTTTTCATCATATTCCTTTGCTGCAGACATCTGCCATGCCTGTGCAAAAATCCTCTGAAATATAGTAAGTATTGCCGGTATCTTGTAGGCTGCGCCATAAAGTCCGTTTTCCGAGCTTCCAAGCATCAGCAATATATAATAACGGTCCAGTGCATTATTTATCCAGCTCGATGTCGAATAAAGAAGCATTCCCGAGCCATAATCAAACATTTCCCTCTCAAGCTTCCTGTCTTTTATGATCTTTTTGATCTGAACGTCTCCGCCAACCATACTGAACATCAGCATTGCAGAACCCGTATAGGCGATCATCTGGGCAAACAGATATCCGTAAAGCCCAAGCGACAGAAAGAGCAAAAAGAAAATATTGCATATGATGACAAGGAATGTACAGGAAACACTTCCCATTATCATTATCTGGACTTTTTCCGTTCCCTGACAATAAAGAAGCATATATTCGTAAAAACTGTTAAATAGAAAAAGAAAGAAAAAAAGTACGATATATTCCGGTTCCGGACCCTTTTTCGTTATCAGTCTGAAAGCAAAAAATCCACCTGATAAGATAAGCGCCAACAGATCCGAGAAAAATACTCTCTTTAATCCTATCCTCAATATTTCTCCGTGATCAGCTCCCTTATCCAAGCCAAAACGAAGTGCCGCTTCTCCGGCATTTATGGATAATAACGGCACTCCGAGAAGTAAGGTCGACTGCATTACATCAGCTATTCCGTACTCCGACTCTGTAAGAATAGATGTATAAAAGGGAACAAGAAGAAACACAAGCAGTTTTGACACCAGACTGCTTATGGTAAATAAAGCCATATTTTTGAAAAGATATTTATATTTTCCCTTTATCAAACCCTAAAACACTCCTCTGTATAACAACTGCTAATTTCCCGCTTTAACTTTATTTCGTCTGTGGACTTCTGCCAACAGGAAAAGCAGAAGCGGCGAATAATCCGCCCACATTAGATCCATATCTATAAATGACTCGATAAATATCGCAAAAACTGCCGATGCCGCGCATAACTTAATAACATCAGCTTTATCAAGCTCTGCCTGCATCTTAAAGAGTCTCGAAATGATCACAACAAGTGAAAGCATGAATACTATTATTCCATGTACCGCAAGAATATCGTACATGGAATTATGGATATTATATTCCACAAAGGATTTAAGCTCTCTTCCGGAGCCTATTCCCGTAAGAATGTTCTCTTTTAAGATATCCCACACTTCCAGCCATATCTGCTCTCTTCCGGAAAAGATATTTTTGTAAAAGAAGGGAAGCTTGAAATTAAAGCCCGTGGATCCTAAAATCACATAAAATGCCACGAATGCTATAGATCCCAAAGTCACAAAAACGCAGAGGATCCTGTATAAGATCTTATTTTTCCAAAAAGACCTCGGTATAATAAAATAAAAAATAAGAAATAAGGTCAGTGCGATAAAGGCTCCTCTTGCAAGATGCCAGAGCACCAGTGTTATTGCCCTGAAAACTGCCAGTACCGCAAAAAATCCATATATTTCCTTTTTCTCAGTTAATCTTATCAAGGCTGTCATTGCGCCAAGCAGGGTAAATACCGTTACAGTTGCACCTGTATTGGTATTATATGAAAATCCTCTGTCATAGAGAAACCAGCTTATATACATTATTAGGAAAAAGATCTCAAGCGTTTTAAGCTGTTTTCCGCTGAAATCAACTTTAGGCGCAAGATACCATATTAAAAGGAAATTCGCCAGGATCAATATACAGCCCTTATTTGAACCGATTATAAAAAGATTGGCAAAAGCTATCACAATTGCCGCTCCCATGGCATAAAAGACCGGATTTTTCTTAGGTCCTTCTCTCAATTCCTTCAAGATATCAATATTTGCGAAAAAAACTATCGCAAGCGATATAAAAATTATAAGTGAATTATATTTCTCTGTAACTCCATAGAACTTGGGTATTGTCCAGGTTCCGGCATAAAATATCATTTGTATTATTAACGCAGTCCATGTTAAAAGATTTCTTACCTTTTGATTTTCTGCGCTATTGCCAAGAGCTCCTCTGCTCTCTTTGTCCATGATGTAGACTCCTTATCAGTCTCAACGACTATCCTTGTATGATTGTCGTCTTTAAGCATTTGCTTTATTTTTTCAGCAATTTCCTCCGGATTATCCGGATTGTCTATAATATCCTTTTCCTCCATGCCTCCGAGCACGGAAAGAACTCCGCAATATTTAGAAACAAGTATATCTGCCCCTGAAAGTACAGCCTCCACAGGAGCCAGACCAAAGGTCTCAAAAATACTGTTCTGCACGAAAAGTTTCGACTCGTGATAAAGCCTTTTCATTTCTGTACGGTCAACAAGCCCCCTATTGTTTACAAAAGGATAACTGTTTATTTTCTCTGTATCTGCTCCCTCGTCTCCGACTACAGTCAGTGTCAGATCCTCAAATCCTTCTTTTTTAAGGATCTCAATGGCCTCGCAGATTCTCGTTATACGTTTTCTCGGCATTCCGCCGCCAACGCTTAGGATCATATTTTCATTACGTTTCTCACCGGAGGCAAGATTCCCAAAGCTTTCCCAATCTATGCCATTTACAAGATGAGAAATTTTATCTCTATATTCAACATAATTAGTCTTAAGCCAGCTCTCAAACTGCTCTGAAACTGCCAGTATCAGATCTGCGCGCTCCATCATGGCACGCTCATCTCTTGACATTCCTTCGTCGACAGCCTGGTTTATCGTATTCTCATGTTCAACGCAGCCATGCATTATGTATATGCAGGGTATCTTTGCCCTGTGAGCCATGTCCATTCCCATGAGATTCTGTCTCGAATGACCTGAAAAGACAGCAACATCAGCCTTACGCATCTTCATTGTAAGCTCAAAAGCCCTCATAGCCTTTGATCTATGCTCGAGGTAAAGGGTATTCTTAGGCAGATGTTTACGCAAGGCGTAAGTAGCATTTGCCGGTCCTGTATTTGACCAGTCATCACCTACCAGAAAGATTCTTTTCGCGCTCATATTCGTGTGCCCCCTTGTACATATATCTTAAAGCATCTCTTAAAGACATTTTATCTTTACTGTACTCTTTTTTCTTTCTTAATGCGAACTGCCAGATAAGAATATGACTAAAAAAGCCTGCCATTCTGTAATATCCGGCTCCTCTGTTGATAAAAAACCTCTCGTTATAACCCTTAAACCAGGTTGATTCATTCTCTATTAACGAGGCAATTTTTACCGGTGCATAATATATCCTGAGTCCCGCCTTTATGGCGTCATATAAAAAGATATTTTCTTCTCCCATGCTGTATCGCGCACCGGCGCCAAAATCCTCATCCAGCTTAAGTCCGGCTTTTACAAGAGAACTTTTTCTGAAAGCCAGCTCAGGAGAAAAAGTTTTCATCGTAGAAAGATAACCCATCCTTCTTCTCTTTTTAAATATTGGAGAATGTCTCTCAGGCCTCTCTATAAAGAAAACAATGATATCTGCATCTTTCATCCTCCGGAATTCACCTAGTATCAGCTCTTCATAATTATCACGGTATTTTACATCATTATCGCAGAAAATGCATATTTCTCCCTCGGCCTCTCTCAATGCCATATTCCGGCTTTTGGAAAGACCTCTCTCCCTTGTCGAGATGAAACGGATCTTCCTGTCTCCGTCTTCTATCCTCTCATCACCATCCCTGTCGCATTGGTTGATCACAAGGGCATTTCCGCTGATATTTAAATTGTCAATATAATGCCAGTCGTCTAACTGCATCGCTGAAAGCAGCACAGATAAACGGCTGGCTGAACTTACCTTTGTCATATTCGTCTTCCTACCGCATGCACAGCGTAAAAAATGAAGCACCATGCACTATACACAGGACTTAACTTTTCTACATTCCTGTATAGATTCCAGATTCTCTTTATTGCGGTCTTTTTGTTGGAGGAAAGAGTATTTCCACTCCTCCTGTAGAGCGTGAGCGGCCTGTCAAGACCATATGCCATATAGCCTGATCTGAGTATCTTCCACCAGGTAGCTGTATCCTCACTTGGTACATCAGGCATTCTTATTTCCTCTTTACTGATCTTTTTCATATCAAACATGACCGTACTTGTAAAAATAGTCGTATTTTTAAGAGCCTTTTTATAATTCATTATTTTAGGGACTCTTACTATCTTCTCGATACCGACTCCGGTCTCATCGGCAAATTCATAGCCTGTAAAAGAAAATGCCGCCCCTGTCTTATTCATGAATTTAAGCTGCTGTTCAAGCTTTGGAGGCTCCCAGAGATCATCTGCATCCAGAAAAGCGATATATCTGCTCTCTGCTGCGTCGATTCCCGTATTTCTGGCTGCTGCCGCACCCCTGCCCTTTGAACTGAGCACTCTGATGCGGTCTCCGAGTCCCTTTTCCTCGAACTCTTTTACCATAATGTTCATGCATTCAACGCTGTTGTCCGTACTGTGATCCTCCACAAGGATTATCTCCCAGTCTTTATATGTTTCAGCCAGTATAGAACGCAGCGTATCTTCTATAAACCGGCTCGCATTGTGCACCGGAATAACTACTGATACATTCGCCATAGACATTTACCCCCACACGGATAGTTCTATTTGCTTTTTTTACTCAGCCTGCTCTGTCTTTTGCAGACGTTACCTTCTCTTTCGTTCCCTCTGTACTTTCCTTTGTAAAAAGAATCTTGACCGTAAGTATCATAAGCTTTATATCAAGCCATAATGAATACTGTTCTATATAATAAAGATCAAATTTCAGTTTATCATAAGGAAGCGTGTTATATTTCCCGTAAAGCTGGGCATATCCGGTAATTCCTGCCCTGACCTTCATTCTGTATGCGAATTCCGGCATTGTTTCCAGATATTTTTCTATAAATTCCGGTCTTTCCGGTCTCGGTCCCACGAATGACATATCACCGTTAAGTACGTTAAAAAGCTGCGGAAGTTCGTCTATTCTGCAGGCTCTGATAAACCTTCCTATCGGTGTTATCCTCGGGTCTGACTCTGCCGCAAGCACTGCCACTCCTGCACTTTCGGCATTTACGATCATGCTCCTGAATTTATATATTCTGAATTTTCTTCCGCCCTTGGTACATCTGACCTGTGAATAAAGTGCAGGTCCCCTGTCATAAAGCTTTATAGCCAATGCTGCGATCAGCATTATCGGCGATGTGATTATTATAAGGCATAAGGAAATAACTATATCCATTATCCTTTTAAGTACTCGCTCTTCATATTGAAGGGGATTTGCCTCTGTGAGCAGGAGCGGTGTATCAAAAAGATGTACCGCCTCGGATCCGTTCAATATGATGTCAGATATTTTAGGCATTACATATATACGTTTTGATTTCTCATAGCAGATCTTAAATATCTGATTTCTGTAGCCCGAAGGGATATCCCAGAGCATCACGGTATTATACTTATCGATAAGGCTTCTTAACTTCTCTTCACCCTCTCTTATATTCACCGAATCTGCTATATGAAACTGGTCTTTTCTCGTTGCAAGCTTCTCCCTGAAATTCTCTATTGATTCGCCTTTATAGATCAGTAAAACATCATAGGGCTTGAAACGATTACCGTAAATCTTTGCCGTAATTGATATCCAGCCCGACGAAAATATGATCTGTCCCAGTAATACCAGCAATAAAGGGATCGGCGTCGGAAGTTTATAGGACAGGAGCGCTACTATAAAATAGAAAAAGCTTCCCGACATCAATGCCGCAAAGAGAAAGCTGAACATAACCTCTCCAGCTTTCCTCACTCCGACGATTATTCCTCCGAATACCTGTCCCAGGAAAAGCAGCACTACTACATACATCCCCATTACAAAGAGATGTCCCCTGAAATAGAGCTGGGTCCTGAATTCTAAGTTGTATATAAAGTGCAGTGCATACAATATCATAGCCGAATCTGCTGCGACCATGATCGTGCATACAAGCAGTGTATATAAGCGCTTCAGCGCTTCTTCTGATCTGATTGCTCTCATTCTTACCTGCAAGTTTATAATTTTCTTCTTAAGCTCAATGCCAGTGCACCCGGAAGCCCGCATAGGATAAGCAAAGGCGGCAAAGGATTCTCTGCCTTGTAATCATCATCCGCCAGGAGGGAAAATCTCAGACAGTGCGCTGCATACTTAAATTTTAAGACACACCAGGGAGCTGCCTTCGCGCGGTTTACATAATACAAATACCATGCGGTCGGGTTATTCCATCGCAGCTCATCAACCCTGTCGGTATATCCCTTTTCAACCAGTTCACATACCGTAAGTATCTCGGGCATAAGATGCAGATAATATCTGCTTCCGATAAGGTCGTAAACATAGTCCTCTGGAACATATTTTTCCCTGTCTATCTCCGGAAATTCATACTCCTTTAAGACATCCGTCCTGAATACCAGCGTCGTCTCTCCCTTAAAGCCCTTAAGCCTAAGATCGAAGATCGTTGTTCTTTCAAGGTTTTCCGGAAATTCCTCATTATAAAGAATCTCTGTCTCGCTGCTTCCCTTGTGGGCAACTATGCCTGCACATTCCTTATCATCCCGAATGTTTTTCCATACGTCCAATATATCATTAACTGCGCTCTTTGTAAAATAATCATCGGAATCCAGACAGACAAAAATTTCTGTTTCCGCCATTCTTACGCCGGTATTGTGAGCTCTCATCTTACCGCCGTTTTTCTGATAATGATATCTTATGGATATTTTTTTCTCTGCTTTAAAGGATTCTACAAGTTTTCTCGTCTTATCCGTAGAACCGTCATCTACTATAAGCCATTCAAAATCCTTATTCGTCTGCTCTGTAAGGCTTTTATAAAGCCTTGGCAGCATATTTTCACGATTATAGCTTGGTGTAAAAACTGTTAATGTATGCATTTTTCTGTTACCATCTGCTGCATCGGCTCTTAGAAACCGTCAGCTCTTTCATACTGCGTTAAAAAATCCCGAAAAATTTCTGTGCATTCCAGACATCATTATAGTCTGCAAGCTCGAACTCTCCGGCATCCGGATTTTCCCTGTAAAGCACAAGGCGGCTCTCTGTATCACCTGCCTCGCTAAAACCATTATCCTTTAAGTAATCGATTATCTTACTCTTTTTACTGAGAACTATAAATTCTGTATTTGTTGACTCCAGTGCTTCCTCCAGTACAGGCTTTGAAAGGCGCTTTTCCTGAACCAGCATCGCCAGAAGCTTTTCCTGATAATATCCTTCTGCTTCTAGCATCTCATCAGTGATATTCCCGGCAACCGCAGCCATATATCTTTCCCTGTCAGCCGTCAGAAGTATTGAAGCATCATACTGGCGTATTTCCATATTGAGATTATAATCACAAAGTGCTCTAGGATATTTTACCTTAGATGTCCTTCTGATTATTTCCGCTGCCTGTATGACTTCCCCGGGCATTTTATAATTATTCGTTGTCGGAACGTAGCCCTCAGCATATACGAATCTTCCGCAGCCTGCCAACAGGAGTACAAGTGCAAGGAGCGCTACTGTCCTCTCTCCTCTTTTTGAAAAATAGCTCCATATGAGCCTTACTGCAATATAGGATAAAATTATCACCACCGGCGTCAGCCATATAAATCTGTAATATTCCTTATTTATATCAAAAAGGCTGTTTATGACTACCGGCGTCAGCGGATTGTAGACCGTCAGTATCAATGTTATCCCGGGATATAAAAATATGTCTTTTTCCTTTTCATTTCCCTTCTTTAAAAGAAAGATCAGCGCAGCTGCATAAAGAAGGAGATAAAAGCAGCTTCCGCTGTAATAGCCTATGCATTTGAAAATATATAAAAAGCCGCTCTCCGCGACAGTAAGTGTCTGCATTTTACCTTATTTCCTTTCTGAGCCAAACCATTAATGCTTACCAAAAAGCGGAGGATAAGTATAGAAGACAAATACTCCCTTTACATAGAGCACATAAGCCAGCAGCATGAAAAGACATGGACTCACACAGAGCAGATATTTCAGAAAAATTCCTGCATTCTTTTTCCTCAGAGCATAAGGAATACTAAGAATTCCCAGAGCTGCAGGTACAAGCATATCAGACGAATTCGAAAGTATTGTAGATGACAGGCAGACAAGCGCCATTATCCACCAATATCTCTTCGCCTTAAAATCTTCTCTTATCTTTAAGAAAAGATATATGATCATCGGAAGGACAATATTTGCAACCAGCGTCTTGCCCTCATAGCTTCTCGTGAGCAGAAATTCCGAACTTGTAAATGTCGATATATAAAAGAAATTTACTATTCCTGCAAAGAATATCATAAGGACAGTTTTCAGATCCTCATTTTTTTCGCCCTTAAAAAGCTCTCTTCCGATCCTGTAATATATTAAATTCGATAAAATAAGTGAAGTTGCCGCCATGATCGTCTTTGTCCATATCAGCGGATGAATCCCTGTGATATAGCACATTACAGCCTCTTCCATCGGATATGTTGCAAAAAGATATCGCATTTCAAAATGATTCTGCCAGTCACCTGTATAGGGATTGTAGATATTCATTGTGTTCGTCTCGAGCGATGTTGTTACATTCGCAACGTAATAGGCTGCATCCAGTGTAAATTCATAAGCATGAAGGATTATAGCGGTCTCTGCCAGCACTATGATCACTGCTGCGATCGTCAGCAGGGGTTTTGCCTTAATATAAGCTATAGCCTCTTTAAAGCAGATAAGCCATTTTTTTCTGTTTATTATTGCCGATATCAGAACTATAAGCGGCATCATTATTCCCCAGCAAAGAGCCAGCCATGAAAGCGGCCTCCAGTGCAGCATTATTATCAGGCAGGGAATATCAAAAACACAATAGTAAAGAAAAAATCCCAATAAAACCGAAATTGTCGCTGACAGTCTCGTTTTCTTAAAACGGGAGCTTATCAGCGATCCGAATGCAAAATATATTATGAAATTCATGCAGATCATTAAGACTGCTTCAAAAAAAACTATCATCTGTCGACTACCTCTGTAATGAAAAGGCTGCGTATTTTAACGCAGCCCTTTCAATATCATTAGTTTATGTCAGTTCGCATTCGAACTGTTCTCCAGTTCAGAAACTGTTTCTTCCAGGGAACGCACACTGCCGTAGAGTGTGTTAATTTTCTGATTGAGTGTAAATATGGAAACAGCCGCAAATACTGCAAAAAGGATAAATATCACATATCCCGCTACTATAAGCCTCCATTTGGCCTTTCCTGTCAAATCATCATCCTCCTCGTCTTCAAGATTCTTATTTTTCGCCTTCCATTCGTCTGACTTCTGATATACTCTTTCCAGCAGAGCACCGCTCTTCCTGGCAGTTAAGATCAGCACGAAAGCAACTATGATGATCAGCAGCCGGGCTATCATTTTCTCAATTCCTCTTCTTCCTTAGTTTAACCCTTCTACGTAATCTCTGATAGCATCATGCCAGTCAGCAAAAGTATAGCTGTTTGTCAGTCTGAGCATGTAATTATCAAGAATAGAATACGCAGGACGGGGAGCACTGGCCGGATTCATAGCCTTGTACTCTTCTGTCGTTACATGGTTTACCTTTGTCTTAACACCGGCAAGACGATATATCTCGTCGGTAAATTCTGCCCAGTTTGTCGAACCTTCACAGGTACCATGGAAAAGGCCGTAATTATCAGTAGGTATAAGAGTATGGATTGCTCTTGCAAGCTCTTTTGTACTTGTTGGAGTTCCGAGCTGATCCTTTACAACACTTACTTCATCATGGTTCTCTGAAAGTCGGAGCATTGTCTTTACAAAATTCTTTCCATCACCATAAAGCCATGCTGTACGGATCATGTAAAAATGTTCTGCAAACTGTTTTACAAAATTCTCACCTGCAAGCTTTGTTGTTCCATAAGCACTTACAGGACCAGTAGGGTCAAATTCCGTATAGGGCTTTGATGCATTTCCGGCAAAAACATAATCTGTTGAAATATGAACCATCTTTGCCTTGTTATCAGTTGCTGCTATGGACAGATTCCTGGGTCCGATAGCATTGATCTTATAAGAAAGATCCCAGTCTTTTTCCTGGGCATCAACTGCTGTATATGCTGCACAGTTTATTATGGCATAGGGCTTAACTTCCCTTACACATTCCTGAACAGCCTCAATATCGGTTATGTCAAGGGCATGAATTCCTTCGCCCTCTGCAACATCGGTATTGTAAATTTCGAATTCATTGTCTGCAGCAAATTCAATATTAACTGCACGACCAAGCTGACCGTTACTTCCTGTAACCAAAAGCTTCTTCATTATTACTCTCCTAAACCGCTTTCTATAATTTTTACTAATGTATTGAGAGCTTCGCCCTCATCTTCACCTTCACACATAAGCTCGATCTCATCCCCGCATTTCACACAGGCACCGAGTACACTAAGCACGCTCTTGGCATTAGCTGTATTTTCCTTAAAACGAAATGTTACTAAAGATTTGAAGCGCATTGCCTCTTTGCAAAATATTCCTGCCGGTCTTAAATGCAACCCTGTCGGGTTCTTGACCGTAACTCTCTGACTTACCATATAAATTTTCTCCTCTATAAATGCGTGTCCATATTTCTGCCTCGAAAATAAATGATCAATTAGATTACTGTCTTTGTAATAAGGTTTGCAAGGTCTTTTGCATCATTATCGATAACTGCCTGATCCTTGCCCTCGATCATTACTCTGACCAGCGGCTCGGTTCCTGAAGGACGGATAAGAACTCTTCCCTCTCCTGCATACTTTCTCTCGAGATTTTCAATTGCAGCCTTAATTTCCGGATACTCCATATATTTTTCTTTTTTATGGTTCGGTACTGTCGCATTGTAAAGTGCCTGCGGCAGGACTTCCATAACTTTTGTAAGCTCCGAAAGCTTCTTGCCTGATGTCTTCATTACCTCGAGAAGATGAAGTGCCGAAAGCAGTCCGTCTCCCGTTGTGTTTTCCTTGAGGAAAATGATATGTCCCGACTGTTCTCCGCCGAGACTGCTGTTTATCTCTCTCATATGCTCAAGCACATAACGGTCTCCGACCTTTGTCTGATGTACTTCTATGCCCTCTCTCTTACACATGAGGATAAATCCTAAGTTGGTCATTACAGTAACAACTATGCTGTTTCCTGTAAGCTCACCTCTTTTTTTCATATCAGTTCCGATAACGGCCATGATCTCATCACCGTTTACCGGCTTACCGTTCTCATCTGCTGCAAGGAGTCTGTCTGCATCTCCGTCAAAGGCAAGACCTACATCAGCATGCTCCATAACAACCCTTGCACAAAGTTCTTCCATATGGGTTGAACCGCAGTTTGCGTTAATGTTTGTTCCGTCCGGATTATTATGAATAGCAACTACTTCAGCGCCAAGCTCCTTTAATGTCTCTACAGAAGTATAGTAAGAAGCACCCTCTGCGCAGTCTACAACTATCTTAAGACCGCGAAGATCAGTCTTTATCTGGCTCATTGACTGATTTATGTACTCTTCTCTTGCATCTCTTCTGTATTTGATCTTTCCAACTTCTGAGCCGGTCGGCTTCGGGATATCCTTATTATCATTTCTGATATGAGCCTCTATCCTGTCCTCAAGCTCATCTGAAAGCTTATATCCCTCACTGTTAAAGAATTTTATTCCGTTAAATTCAACAGGATTATGAGATGCAGATATGACAACGCCTGCATCCACCTTGTATTTCTTAGTTAAATAAGCAATTGCCGGAGTCGGTAAAACACCAACATAAACTGCATTTGCACCTACCGAACAAATTCCTGCCATCAGGGCATTTGCAAGCATGTCTCCTGAAATTCTCGTATCACAGCCAACCATTATCGTAGGTCTGTATGAATTCTGCTCCGTTAAAACATAAGCACCGGCAGCCCCAAGCTGCATTGCCAAAAGCGGAGTCAGTTCTGAATTTGCTACTCCCCTTACACCATCTGTTCCAAAAAGTCTGGACATAAAACATCCTCCATATCCAATATGTTTATATTATTTTTTAATTATCATTATTTTGAGAATCGTCATCTGTCTGCGACTCATCATCATTGTCGTCGTTGTTTTCTTCTCCATCAGTATCCGTCTCAGTATTATCGCTTTCATCATTCGCCGGAGCTGTTTCAACTCCATTATCAGAACCTGATTCCATTCCTGTGATAACAACTGAGACTGTTGCCGTTCCGTTCATGGTGACTCCTGACGGAAGAATAAATGCAACGTTCACATCATATACACCTGAGCTTAGACTGTCAATACCCTTGCTCTGCTTATAAAGGGCAAGATCTGCAGCACCTGTGATAGTTGCAGGATTAACCGCAGCAAGAGCATCACTTAAGCCGCTAAGCGACACCGCACATGTCCCCTGCGGTTCCGTCAGAGATGCGCTCATTCCATTTGGCAGATTAGTGATAGTAATATTTGAATTCGGTATTTCAACTATAGAAGACTGCAACGCCTCAACATTGACCGAAACAGTGACTTCTGCATTTTCTTCCGAATCGACTACAAATACTCCTGATGGCAGATAGTCCGAAATATCTACTGTTTTAGATACCTTTGATGTAGCCCCATCCACGTTTACAGCATCTGATGGTATCGTTACAGAGCTTATCTCCGCAAGGGCTGATTTTGTACCCATTACAGTGATCGTTGATTTAGACGGCGTTGCATAACCGGACACCACATAGCCCTCTGCAGGTGCACCACTGTAACCGGCCTTAACGTTTATGTCCTTTGTCTTATATATAAGGACTGTCACACCGGTCTCTTCTATAGACATCTTTAGCGGTGCCGCATTTACAGCATTTCCGTATTTATCATAAAGAATGATCTTTTCAGTCGAATGTATCTCGCTGTTCATGTTAGATACATTTATCTTTACCTCAGCCTTGTCAATTGTTGACACCACTGATTCAGGACCCTTTACCCTTACTACGTTGGTTGCAAGCGAAGTCGATCCCACTGCATATCCATCAGCAGGCTCGCCGGTTGTTTCTGCCTGAAGTCTGAATTGCGAGGATTCCAGATTTTCCGTATAAACTGTAGCATATTCAGTCTTGGATGTGATACTTTCTATCTTATCTGAATACTTTGTTGCCTTAACCTCTATGGGAACTCTGTTGCCCTCGAGCTCACTCATATCGACTGTTGCAACAAAATCGTCCCTTGAAAGTTCTGAAAGAATAGACCTCTCAGCCCTGACAGTAACTGTAACAGAACGGCTGGAATCCGATAATTCAAAAGCCTTTCCGCTGTCTTCGAGTACATCAGCATTCACCACCGTTACCGGAATAGGTGAAAAAGGCAGCGACATAAGCGGATTATCAATACTTACCACTACCATCCAGAGAAGTATTGCGCATATAACTGACAGAAGTTTTATAGAAGCATTCTCAGTCAGTTTTTTAAGAAATTTCTTAAAATTATTCATGACCGGACCTTCCTTTCTGATGCCAGAAATGGAATCTGTGATCTTCTGTCGGTTTATCCTGAAGCATCTCCATCTTTTCTTTTAAGAATTCAGCATCTACATTTCGGTAAAGATTTCCCTCATATGCTATAGAAACATGTCCGGTCTCTTCAGAAACAATGATCGTAAGCGAATCCGTAACTTCCGAAATTCCCACTCCCGCACGATGTCTGGTTCCAAGCTCTTTTGAAAGTGCCATATTGTCAGAAAGCGGCAGATAGCAGGTAGCAGAAGTGATCCGGTTTCCCCTTACCACTACTGCACCGTCATGAAGAGGCGTATTATGTTCAAAAATATTTATAAGAAGCTGACTCGTCAAAATAGCGTCTACATCTATTCCTGTCCTCTCAAATTCAGTCAGGGAATCATTTTTTGCTATTACTATAAGGGCTCCTGTTTTTGCCCTTCCCATTTCATAACAGGCCTTGATAAGTTCTGATATGGTCTTGTCTGAAAATCTTCCATCCGGTCTGTCCGGTGCATTAAACTGCACAAAGGAAGAAAAAATATTTTTTCTTCCCAAAACATCAAGAGCTTTTCTTAGCTCCGGCTGAAATATAACAACAAGAGCCATAATTGCCACATTCAAGGCATTTCTGACTATCCAGATGATCGTATTCATCTGGAAGATATAGGCAATAAAAATAAAAACGACAATAACAATAATACCGCGAAGCAGTGACCACGCCTTAGTATTTTTTATCCAAACCATTAACTCGTAGATAAGGAGGCTAATGATCAGGATCTCAACATAGTCAGTAATCACCATTCTCGGTATAGAGTCAAACGATATATATCTTTCAAGAAAATTTGTAAAAGCATCTACGCCAGTAGCCATCTGTCGTACTATATATCCCTTTCTGCTTTCCCGCTCAATCGTCTGATTCAGCGGTCGGCCGTGCTTTTGTCAACTTTATCTTCGTCATATCTGGCAGTGATCTTTGGAACTGCCTTCACATAATAATAGTATTCATCATCTTCAAACTGCAGATTTTCCGTCTTTGCATAATCAACGGCAAAAAGGAAGAAATTTAATACCAGTGCTATAGGTATAGCTATGATCGTTCCGATCAAAAGATTCAATATCGAAACATTAAGTCTTAAAATAGCATTACCCGTTAATATAAACAGCATATTAAAGCTTGCTCCGCCAATGATCGCTGCTTCTCTGCAATAATTGATGCTGAGCTTTTTAACAATTGAAACAAGAACCGTAGTTAAAGCAAAAGCTGCCAATACCAGAAGCATGTTTTTATTGACAACAAGCCCTCCGATAAAAGACCTGAGTGATGAAGCGGTTGCTTCAACATCAGCCTGTGAAATCTCCAGTTTTACCGATGCACAATATTTAACAACATACCACGAAAATACTCCTGCCGCTACCGATACGCATGAAAAAACACCGCCTCCGATACCTGCACATAAAGGAACTGCATAAGGTATATGAAGCGCAAAACTTATCGGCGTCAAAAGCACTATGATCGAATCCTGCGGCGCGAATCTGAAATACAGAAGATACATCAGCATAAAAGCTACGAGAACTACAGCAGCGCTGAAGATCGAATCTGCATACATATGAAGCACTGAAAACGCACACGCAAAAACTATTATCGAATTTGTAGGAAGTATGGCATTAAGTAAAGCCGCCAGGATCATTATAAGCGGGTTTTTAAGAAGCTCCATATTGCCAATGCTTGAATTTATCAACGCATAAGTCACCATAGCAAGGACAAATTTCACTATCGGATCTATAAACGCCGCATACTTCCCGTATATTTCCCTTATTCCTTCTCTTGTACGAACCAACTCTCTCATTTTAATCAGTTTTACCTTCCATACATCGAAATTAATTTTTTCAGTGCCTTCCGGTAAACCCTGACACTTTTCCTCGCCTGCGTATACCTGTACGAATAGAGGATAAATGCGATCATCAGATAAAAAATGATCACAACTGCAAAAACCATCAGCATTTTTCTGATAATAAATTGAAAATCTGTTTCATAAAATTCTGCAATAAACCTGTCAGCATTGCAAAATATATAAATTCCCACAACAGTAAGGAAAGAAATTGTCACCGCTACCGCTGTTTTGAGCATTCCAAAGGCGACATAGTCGCCTCTGAAATAGTCGGTTATACGGATCATTTTCTTTCCTTCTGTATTTTCATACGATGCCATTCTGGTCATCAGCATGATTCTGTCTTTATCAAGCATAGTCTTATTTCTCAATGTCTCAGGAAACGCATTTTATTGCCGGAAGACTCTGTCTTCTTTGGCTCAGGCTTAGGCATCTCAGGTTTTTTGATAGAATCTGACAAACCATTCGCCATTGCACGTTTACAATCATCGCAAAGCCGTCCTGTAGCAATCGGTTTACCACAGTTTTCACAAACTATCTCGCCGCTGCTGCCCTCAAGCTCTAGTCTTTCTTCTCTGATCCACTGCTTTATGAGTGACGACTCAACTTCACATTCTTCTGAAGTTTCTTTAATGTTCGTGCCCGGATGGCTGCGAATATATGCTTTAACTACCTGGAACTGCTCCTCCATTTTTCTTTTACAATTGTCACAAATAGGCGGTCCTGAAAGATAATTAAAAATTCGTCCGCATTTTCTGCAATTCTTTACATTCATAAGAATACCCCCTTCGTAGAGAATTCAATTGTGTCAACTATATCGGTGTTCCGCTGCATAAGCTTACCACCATAACAGATTTAATCCCTGCATTTAACAGTTCCACAGAAATCTCGTCTGCAGTACTTCCTGTTGTATACACATCATCAAGAAGAATCACCCTATTTAATTTTACATCATTTCGGCTCATTATAAAAGCTTTTTTCAAATTTTTGCGTCTTTCGGCGCCGCTGAGTAATTTTTGTTCGTCTGTGTCCTTAAGTCTCTTCAGAAAGCCTTTATATAAACTGATTCCAAGTCTTCCGCTAACTTTCTCAGCCAGGAATTCTGCCTGATCAAAGCCTCTCTTTTTAAGTTTTTTCTTAGTCAGCGGCACTGCTATCATTCCATCCGCTCTGAACGCTTTAATTTCTTTTCCGAGATATTTTTCCATCATCTCTGCGTAAAAATCCGCGTACTCACGTCTGCTGTGATTCTTGTAGCGCAGAACCGAATTTCTCATAGCATCATTATAAACAAAAACCGATCTGGCCTTTGTAAAATAATGTTTTTCCCTTTTACAGTCTTCGCAATATTCCAGGCTTTCATCATAAAGACGCTTGCCGCATTTTCTGCAGCTGACACTGCCCACTCTGAGAACTTTCTTTCTGCAATCAGGACAAATAAGTCCAGCGCCGAATTTCAGAACTTCATCACATACCGGACACCTCCTTGGAAAAAGTATGTCGATCAAACTTTCTCTTATGCTCGAAAACGTGTTATATAACCTCCTGTATTTTTTTAGCTGCGCATTTTCTCAAATATTTCTTTTATTCTTTCGGCAAGGGATGTATATCTTTTCTGTTCATTTGTATTCATGATCATATCTTCTACAGTCCTTTTTCTGCCGATTATCACAACGCAGCTCTTAGCCCTCGTTATTGCTGTATATATCAGATTTCTGGTCATGAGTATCTCCGGTCCCGATAAAAGTGGCAGGACCACTGCCGGATACTCCGATCCCTGCGACTTGTGTATGGTTATTGCATACGCAAGTTCAAGCTCTCCTGCGGAGGCTGAAGGATATTTAACCTTACGTCCGTCATCAAAAAGGACATTTATATCTCCAAAGGAAGGATCTATGGATGTTACGATCCCCATATCTCCGTTAAAAACTCCGCTTCCGCTTTCCTGAAGCGGTGAATCCTCTTTTTCCATTTCCCATTCGAGCTGATAATTATTTCTGGTCTGCATGACCTTATCACCCTCACGGATGACCCAGTTTCCTAAGTTTTTCTCGATCTTGCCCCTATGAGGCGGATTAAGCGCCTCCTGAAGTCTCCTGTTCATAGCCTCAACCCCGAGAAGTCCCTTTTTCATCGGTGTCATTACCTGGATCTCCATGGGATTTGCCTTTACATAAGGCGGAAGTTTTTTAGATACCAGGTAAATAACTCCCTGTATGATCTCTTCTGCATCTGTCCTTGAAAGAAAATAAAAATCCCGGCTTTTGTTATCCATCTCAGGTATCTTTCCATCGAGTATCGCATGGGCGTTCATAACGATATCGCTTTCTCCGGCCTGTCTGAAGATTTTCTTAAGAGTCACCATTTCAAACTGGCCTGATGCTATGAGGTCTTTTAAGACCGATCCCGGTCCCACACTAGGAAGCTGATGTTCATCACCGACCATTATAAGCCTTGTTCCGGGGGCTATCGCCCTCAGCAGTGATCTGAATAGCGGCAGATCCACCATTGACATCTCATCTATTACCACTACATCCGTTTCCAGCGGATTTTCAGAATTTCTCTGGAATATCCTTGCACTCTCACCATCGCCGGCGCCTCCGGTGACCTCGAGCATACGGTGTATAGTTCTTGCCGACATTCCGGTAGCTTCGCTCATTCGTCTGGCTGCCCTTCCTGTCGGTGCTGCGAGCATTACACTCATTCCTGCTGTCGTATAAAAATTCAAAAGTACTTTAAGTGTGGTCGTTTTTCCTGTTCCCGGGCCTCCGGTCATTATGAAAACTCCGTTGCCGATTGCCTTTATGACCGCACTCTTCTGATTATCTTCAAGTGTAAGTGATGTCTTTTTCTCGATCACTTTTATTGCGGAGCTTATCTCATCTTCAGGTAATTCTATGCGAAGATCCAGATCATTTAAGAGCTTTGCACACTCTATCTCCATATTGTAGTAGGAAGCCAGATAAACCGCTGTTCCTTCATCATTTTTCCTGCAGATCACCTCGCGTTCTATAGCAAGCTGACTTAAGGAAGCATCCACTTCATCTCTCTCAACTGCAAGAATAGATGCGGTCTTTTCTAACAGCTCTTCCTCCAATATATAAACATTTCCTTCATTCGAAGCATTTTTCAATACAAATAGTATTCCTGCCCTGACCCTGAAGGGTGAATGTCTCTCAATTCCTGCTCTTTCAGCAATTTCGTCTGCTTTCTTGAAACCTATTCCCGGAATATCCTCACACATTCTGTAAGGATTTTCCTCGATAATCCCATACATTTTGTCATGATATTTCTCATATACCCTGACAGCCATGATGTTCGATATACCATATTTCTGCAGAAACATCATCGCCTGTCTCATCCCGGCTTTCTCAGCAAAAGATGCCGAAATCTGCTGAGCCTTATTTATACTTATTCCCTTGATCTCAGCAAGTCTTTCCGGCTCCTCTGACATGATCCTGAATGTATCATCTCCGAATTTCTTGACAATTCTTTTTGCCAGAGCCTCTCTTATGCCGCTTATAGCTCCCGAAGCCAGGTATATCAGCATAGAATCGCTGTCTTCAGGCATTTTCATGCTATAGGAGCTCACCTTGAGCTGGAGTCCGTAAGATGGGTGCTGTACCATTTCCCCCTCAGCTTCCAGATAATCTCCTTCATCTATTACAGAAAAAATGCCTACTAGTGTTAACTCGTTACCATCTCCGGTATTAAGTTCCATCACTGTATAGGCATTTTCAGCGTTTCTGTATATTATATGTTCAACAAATCCTTCTATCGTCACTTATTCTTTCCTCTGGGGTTTATTATTTCAACAGCGCAGAAACTGCCTGTCCTCCCCAAAAGTATATCATGTTTCTTCTGTTATTTCATCAGCAGATGCTTCATCAGAGGCCGAATCAGATGAAGTATTGACGGTCGTATCTTCGCTCTTTTCTTCTGTTGCTGCAGTTGCAGCAGCAGCCTCTTCAGCCTGTTTCTGCCTTATTTCATCCATCGTGAAGGTTTCCCTGCTCATCTGCTCATACATGAGCTTAGCAAGACCATATCCACCCTGATCTGTTGCTTCAGATGCTATTTCTTTCGCAAGATTATCCTCATAGTAACTCATCATAGACTGTGAAGACGCTGCCATATCACCATAGTCACGACCTATGGTCTTAAAACCTTCTTTTAATATCTGCTCTATAAAATACTCTTCAAAGGTTTTACAAGCCGCCATCAGTTCCTTATCATCTTCAGTATCAGTAGACTCTGCCTGAGCTGCCGCTTTTTTTGCCCTTGCAACCTGTGCAGATGAAATACTGTTATCCAGCATGCTTGTCACATAATTGGTTGTAACATCCGAAATATCCATAAAGCACTACCCCCGCCTCAAAATTTTAGCTCTTAAGCTGGTTTGCAACCTGCATCATATCATCTGATGTCGTTATTGCCTTTGAATTAGACTCATAAGCTCTCTGAGCAATGATGAGATTTACCATCTCAGTAGCTATCTGAACATTGGATGCTTCCAGATATCCTACTGCAAGAGATGATGGATTAAGATCATCGTTTGTATCCTCATTCAAAGCTGCTCCGGAAGCCGCTGTTGCAGCATAGAGGCTGCTTCCAACCTTCTGAAGACCTTTAGGATTATTGAACTGATAAAGTCCTATCTGGAAATCAGTAGCTTTAGGCTCCCCGTCATCATTCGGATAATAAAGAGTTCCGTCTTCACCTATTGTCACCTTATTGGAGATCATTCCGGCATCCAGTTTAATTACAGTACCATCTGTGCTCATTACCGGAAGTCCATCTGTAGTTGTAAGAGTCAGGGTGTTATCCTCATTTAATGCAAGTACAAATTCACCATTTCTGGTATATCTGATATTGCCTTCTGAAAGCTGAACCGCAAAGAAACCATTACCATCGATTGCGAGTGAAGTATTGGAATCAGATGCAGTAAAAGCACCCTGTATGAATTGGGATGTTATTGCTGAATTGCGAACACCAAGACCTACCTGTGCAGAAATAGGCTTTGCTTCGCCGTTTGCACTGGTCGTTGCTGTCTGAAGTGTCTGATATAATAGCGATTTGAATTCCACAGATTCCTCTTTATAACCTGTGGTGTTTACATTCGCGAGATTGTTTGCGATCGTATCAACATTTGTCTGTTGTGCGATCATGCCGCTTGCTGCTGACCAAAGAGAACGTATCATAGTAGAGACCTCCTTATACGATTAATCAGATTTTGCCAAGGTCGTTACAGGCAATTCGAAGTGAGTCATCCATGGTCTTTATAACCTTCTGGTTTGACTCATACTGCCTTTGTATAGCAATCATGTTCACCATTTCGGATACGGTATTGACATTGGATTGCTCCAGATATCCTGAAATAACCCTTGCATCCGCATCTTGCGGTGTTGCTCCATCTACAGTGTTATATAAATTCTCGCCATACTTTTCGAGATAATCATAATTTTCAAAATCAGTCACGGCTATGGTTGCGACATTTGCGCCGCCCTGCCATATCTCACCCTCCTCATTGATCTCAGTCTTTATATTAGGGTTAACTGTTATATGATTACCATCAGTGTCGAGAACAAAGTCTCCGTCTTCAGTCACAAGCGTACCATCCGCATTTAATGTGAATGATCCGTCACGCGAATATTTAGTTGTAGTATTTCCCTCTTTATCCGTAAATTCTATGTTAAAGAATCCGTTTCCGGAAAGTGCCAGATCATAGACGTTTCCGGTCTCCTTAAGCGGTCCTTCTTCCCAATCGGTGTAGGTTTCACCGATCCTTACTCCGGGATTTACGGTTCCCATTCGTTTGGTCAGATAAAATTCTGATTTATCTTTGATCTCATAATTCAGAATATCTCCAAAAGCCTGGGATGTTGAGCCTTCTTTCTTAAAGCCGACAGTATCAAGATTGGCCAGATTATTGGTCATGATATCCATTCGGTTCTGCTCATTGATCATTCCGGTGTAAGCGGTATAGAGTCCTTTTACCATGCAGTCCCCCTCCTCGTAATACCAATACCACGAAGAGGGAGGCATTATCAGGAATTACTTTGTATTAAAGTCGCTCCTGTCTCCTGCGATAAACTCTACATATCGGCCTGTTCCGATGGCAACTGCAGTCATCGGATCCTCTGCGGTCATGGTATTTATACCTGTTCTATCCATGATCAGATCCTCAAGGCCTCTAAGAAGGCTTCCGCCTCCCGTAAGAACTATTCCTCTGTCAGCTATATCTGCTGCGAGCTCGGGCGGAGTCTTTTCAAGCACTCCGTGAATGGCCTCAACGATCTGAGATGTTGTCTCTCTTAAAGCTTCTTCGGTTTCATCACTTGAAACCCTTACAGTCTTTGGAAGACCTGTTACAAGGTCACGTCCTCTGACGTCAAGTTCTTCTGTTTCAGCCATCTTGAAGCAGCAGCCGATCTTGATCTTAAGATCCTCAGCTGTTCTTTCTCCGATAAGGAGCTTGTGCTTCTTTCTCATATAACGGACGATCGCTTCGTCAAAATCATCACCTGCGATCTTTACCGATGTGGAAACTACGGTACCACCAAGGGAAATAACTGCGATATCGGAAGTTCCTCCTCCTATATCAACGATCATATTTCCACAGGGCTTTGAAATATCGATTCCTGCACCGATAGCTGCTGCTATGGGCTCTTCTATGATAGATACTTCTCTTGCGCCTGCCTGATATCCGGCATCCTCAACGGCCTTTCTCTCTACTTCTGTAACTCCGCTGGGTACACAGATGCTGATCCTCGGCTTCCTGAAAGGACGTCTGCCTACAGCTTTCTGTATAAAGTACTTAAGCATTTTCTCTGTTACAGTGTAGTTAGAAATAACACCCTGTCTTAAGGGTCTTACCGCTATTATGTTTCCGGGAGTACGTCCGAGCATGAGTCTCGCGTCCTCACCGATGGCTTTTATAGTATTTTTGTCCCTGTCAAAGGCAACTACTGAAGGCTCTTTTAAAACTACTCCTTTGCCTCTGATGTAAACAAGGATGCTGGCGGTTCCTAAATCAATTCCAATATCTGTTGCGACCATTTGCTTCCCCTTTCAATCTATGTGAAACATTAGTTTAATAATAATCCAATTATAGGCATACTTTATTATTATACCTTAAATTGTCGCATTTACAATACAAAATTGATTTTTTATAAAAAGATAAGAAAATCCCCGCCTTGCTGTTTATTATATCGGCGGGGATTTAAATATAGTTTAGTCTTTCATGTATTTTTTTGTGTACCGTAATTGCTTATTTTTTATCAGTAAGCATTTTTTTAATATACTTACCTGTATAACTTTTCCTGCTTCTTGCCACTTTTTCCGGCGTTCCGGCGGCCACAACAGTTCCTCCGCCGTCTCCTCCGTCAGGTCCCATATCGATTATATAATCCGCACATTTTATCACATCGAGATTGTGCTCGATAACCACAACGGTATTTCCGCTCTCAGAAAGTCTGTAAAGAATATCAATAAGCTTGTTGACATCCTCAAAATGAAGTCCTGTTGTGGGCTCATCGAGGATATATATAGTCTTTCCCGTTCCTCTCTTTGAAAGTTCTGTTGCAAGTTTTATTCTCTGGGCTTCTCCACCCGACAGCTCCGTAGAGGGCTGACCGAGTTTTATATAACCAAGTCCCACATCATAAAGCGTCTGGATCTTCCTCCTTATGGATTCCTGG